>NZ_JAQNCQ010000047.1:0-11590 GCF_028368005.1 Geitlerinema sp. CS-897
AAGATGTCAGCCACCGCTTTGAGATGTTCTTGTAGCTTTTCTCGATCTTCGGAGTTTAAGTTCATTTTGAAATTTTTTAGATATATCTACTCATATTATTTTACCATGATTTTTGTGTTTTTACGAAAGTGAGATGCACCCTTTGCCTTGTCTTTGAGTTCTCGCAGTAAATGACGAGTACAAGCCAGTAAAATATCTGTATATTGGGCATCTTGAACGCTAATATCTTCTTCGTCAGCAGCAAAATAAACCACCACATGATTGCGGTTTTCTAAGTTTTCCTTTAACCGCAACAACTCCGTTGTTTTTCCTGAACCTCGGTATCCAGAATACAACTGGTAAGTCAAATCCCTCGATCGCCGCACCGTGCGCCCCAAGTCCTCCACAACATCCTCATCTCCCCGCACTTCCCGACAGTCCACGTAAGCCGGATCTCCCGGTTGTAATGGCATGGGGGTAAAGGCGTTGTACATCTCACTCAAGGAGATCTTCCATTTCTTGGGGACTAATCATTGTTTTAAATTAGATAGTCTGTGTGGAAAGTTAAAATTTAAAATTTGAGATCGGGTGTAAAATTGCGTTAAAGCTAAGATAACGATTGTCAATCTAAATATCTATTCGGCGCGAGGCTTCTCGATCGACAATTACCCTCATTTTAATTATCCCTCAAAGTTGAGCGATCGCAAGAGATTTCCTTCCTGCATCAAGAATCCTAATTATCGATTTAGAATCGGCAGGTTTCACAAATCCTCGATCGCCTCACCCGATCGTCATCCCACCCCATCATCGCCCTACTCCCTCAGACGGTACACTGAAGAAAGAGTAATCCAACGATTCAGCCCCATCGATCGAACACGATGACCGTTTCTGCTATCGCATCAGAATCCCTCGCCGACAGCGCCCGCCAAACCCGCCAAGCGGCGCGACATCTCGGAACCCTGTCCACCACCGACAAAAACGCCGCGATCGCATCGATCGCCGACGCCCTCGACGCCGCCTCAGACGAAATCTTGGCCGCGAACGCCGCCGACTGCGAAGCCGCCAAAGCCGACGGAATCCCCAAACCCCTCTACGATCGCCTCAAACTCGACGAAACTAAACTGCGCGGCGCGATCGCGGGAGTGCGCGGCGTCGGAAACCTCCCCGATCCCGTCGGTGCGGTGCAACTCCACCGAGAACTCGACACGGGACTCGTTCTCAAACGCATCACCTGTCCCCTCGGCGTTCTCGGCGTCATCTTTGAAGCACGTCCCGATGCGGTGATTCAGATTTCCAGTTTGGCGATTAAATCCGGTAACGGTGCCATCCTCAAAGGGGGAAAAGAAGCCGTGCGATCGTGTCAGGCGATCGTCGCCGCCATCCATCGCGGATTGGAAAACGTGGGATTGGCGACGGAGGCGATTCAACTGCTGACGACGCGGGAAGAAATTGCCGAACTCCTCAAACTCGACGAATTCGTGGATTTGATTATTCCGCGCGGTTCTAACGCCTTTGTCCGGTTCGTGCAGGAAAACACCCGGATTCCAGTACTAGGTCACGCCGACGGTATCTGTCACGTCTACGTGGACACAGCGGCTGAGGTAGAGAAAGCGATCGCGATCGCCGTCGATGCCAAAGTCCAGTATCCCGCCGCCTGCAATGCCGCAGAAACCCTCTTGGTTCACCGCGACATTGCCGAAACCTTCTTACCCCAAGCAGTTCGGGCGTTGCGCGATCGCGGTGTCGAACTGCGCGGGGATGCGGCGGCGCGTCAAATCGCAGACATGACAGAAGCCACTGAGGAAGATTGGCGCACCGAATATAACGATCTCGTGTTGTCCGTGCGCGTCGTGGATTCCCTCGAAACCGCGATCGACCACATCAACACCTACGGTTCTCGCCATACCGACGCGATCGTCACCGAAAACGACACCGCCGCGAACCTCTTCCTCAGCCAAGTGGATGCCGCCGGGGTGTTCCACAACTGCTCGACCCGCTTTTCCGACGGTTTCCGCTACGGATTCGGCGCAGAAGTGGGCATCAGTACCCAAAAACTCCCCCCGCGCGGTCCCGTGGGCTTAGATGGGCTTGTGACCTATAAATATCAAGCCGTTGGAGACGGTCACGTGGCGGCCACGTACTCCGGACGGGATGCCAAACCGTTTACGCACCGGGATTTATAGCAAGAGGGGGAGAGGGGGAGAAAGGGAGAGGGGAAGAGGGGGAGTCGTAGGGTGCGTGACTTGAAAAATGGGGTGTAAATCCTTAGACCGATAAATCGTCACGCACCGCCAATGTACACCACTATCTCCCCATCTCATCGTCTCCTCATCTTCCGGTTGGGTGCGGTGCGTGACGCGGTAACAGTCCATGAACCTGACTTCGCCCACATTGGTCAGCCGCGTCACACACCCTACTGTTCTCGTGTTTTGAAGTGAAAAAACTCGTGAATTTTCGCCGTGTTTCCGTTGTATCTGTTGCGATCGCCCTGTTGATGGGGGGTCGCGCGATCGCGCAATCCGAGTCCGATTTGGGGTTTCCTCGTATCGGCACACCCCGCAATACCTGTCCGCCCTCTGTTTTGTCTCAAATGCGGCGACATACCATCGCACCGGGCGAAACGCTCGACAGTATTGCCGAACAGTACGATCTGATTCCAGCGACATTGTTGGGGATGAATCCCATCCTACGGGGCGATCGCCTCCCCGTCGGACGAGACATTCTCGTTCCCCCCCTCAACGGCATTCGCATTACCGTTCCCGCCGGGACGACGTGGCAAGACTTAGCCGAAGAATACAACGTTCGAGCAGATACCCTGTTTGAAGTCAACGGCTGTCAGCCGCCGTCAAACACCGCGTTCGTACCGGGTGTCAATTGGTCGCCTTTATCTGAAGAAGTCGAAACGCCCATTGCCGAAAAACGGGCGAGTGCTTTTGCCGTGTATCCCCTTCCCAACCCCGTCGAGGCGATCGTCGGGTACGGCTGGGTGTTGACGCCCCGCAGTTCCTCCGTGGTGTTTCACAGCGGCCTCGACTTACCCGCCGCCGTGGGGACGCCCGTGCGAACCGTCGAAGGGGGAACCGTCGCCTTTGCCGGAACCCGAAACCCTTACGGCAACTTCGTCGTCATCAACCACCGTCAGGGACGCCAAACCCGCTACGCCCATCTCGAGAGGATTAACGTGCGTCAGGGTCAAACCGTCGAAGCGGGCGATCGCATCGGAACCGTCGGCATCACCGGAACTCCCGACAGTCCCCAACCCCACCTCCATTTCGAGGTTCGCAGCAACTCCGATCTCGGCTGGGTGGCAGAAAATCCCCTGGCGTATTACGAGACGAGGTGAGGAGAGGGGGAGAGGGGGAGCAAGGGAGAGGGGGAGAAAGGGAGAGGGGGAGAAACGATTAACTGTTGCCTGTTGCCTGTTGCCTGTTGCCTGTTGCCTGTCTTCACTGCTGACTGTCTTCAATCGTACCGTTTCCTCGTGCATAATCTAGATAGACCGTTCCCGAACTCAATTGGTTTTGTCGGATGGCAGTTTACGCGCCCAGTACCGTACTCGCTTGGAATATTGCCGCGATCGAAGCGAAATCCGGTCATGCTAGCGAAATATCCCCAGCCCATTTATTGCTCGGGTTATGCAAGCTGTGCGATCTCGATCTCGAACGTTTTTGTCCTCGGCAGATTCGCAACAATCCCCTCCAAAAGCGAGAATTTAAAAGCGACATTCAAGTTCTACAACAGTGGTTCGACAGTTGGGGACTCGATCGAACCCAGTTTCGCCGTCAGTTGCGATCGCAAGTTGCCCGTCCGACGCCCGTGCGCGTTCACCAAGGAATCATGCACCGCGATCGCGCCGCCCGTGAAGTCTTCAGTCGGGCTGAAGAAATCTCGACCCTCCAGTCGATCGACGAACCCACCGTTCGCCCCTATCACCTCCTACAAGCCCTGTTCGAGTTACCCAACGCCCCTTGGGAAAACCTCTTAGCCGAACTGGGCATTTACGGCGTCGATTCGCCCGTTCCCAGTGACGATTGGGATTTCGATCCCCTTCCCCCCGATCCCCATCTCATGTTAGATGGAGATTCCTTGTATTCAGACAGCAACAAACGCGCCACACCTCTGTTGGATTGCTTCGGACGGGATCTCACCGAACTGGCGCGAAAACGCCAACTCGACCCAGTGGTCGGACGACAGGCCGAAATTCGCACCCTCGCCAGCATTTTGATGCAGAAACGCAAGCGCAACGCTATCCTCGTGGGAGAACCGGGGGTGGGCAAAACCTGTATTGTCGAAGGACTGACCCAGTGGCTCGCCAGTTCCCAAGCGCCCCCCGTCCTCGCCGACAAACGAGTCGTCGAAGTGTCGATGGCGTCGCTGTTGGCGGGATCGAAATATCGCGGTGAATTTGAAGAGCGGATTCAAGCCCTCGTCAATGAAGCTAGTGCGAGTGACGACACGATCGTCTTTATCGACGAAATCCATACGGTGTTAGGAGCGGGAGGAACCGGAGCCAGCGATGCGGCGAACATCCTCAAACCCGCATTGGCGCGAGGCGAAATCCACTGTATCGGGGCGACGACCGTGCGGGAATACCGCCAAACCATCGAAAAAGACGGCGCTCTCGATCGCCGGTTTCAGGTCGTTTGGGTACAAGAACCCACCCTAGAAGAAACCCACGCGATTTTACAGGGTCTGCGATTTCAGTTCGAGCGCCATCACGACCTCAAAATCGACGATAGCGCTCTGAGCGTGGCGGTGGAACTGACCGGACGCTACGTTAGCGACGCGCGATTTCCCGACAAAGCCATCGATGCGATCGATCGCGCCTGTGCGGAAGTGCGGTTACGATCGGGGGCAAGATTGCGATCGCGTCCCCGTCGGGTGACGAAAGCTGACATCGCCCGCGTCATCGCCAAACGCTGTCGCCTTCCCGTCGAACAAATCACCGAAGACGAGCGATCGCGCCTGCTACGCTTAGAAAGCTATCTGCAACAGCGCGTCATCGGACAAGACGAAGCCGTAACCGCCGTCGCAGACGCCATCCGCACCGCTCGCGCCGGGTTGAAACCCCCCCAAAAACCTGTCGGCGTGTTTATGTTTGTCGGACAAACGGGAACGGGAAAAACCCAACTGGCTCAAGCCCTCGCAGAATTCCTGTTCGACGATCCCCAAAAACTCGTCCGCATCGATATGTCGGAGTACATGGAACCGAACTCCGTCTCTCGCCTCATCGGTGCGCCTCCGGGGTATATCGGCCACGAAGGCGAAGGACAGCTCACCGGAGCCGTGCGAACCCATCCCTACAGTGTCGTCTTGTTCGACGAAATCGAAAAAGCCCATCCCCAGGTTTTGGACTTGTTTTTACAAATTCTCGATGAAGGGCGGTTGACAGACAGTCATGGAAATCACGTTTCGTTTCGAGAAACCATTATTGTGATGACCTCGAATTTAGGGGCGAACGTCAGTTCTGAGTCGTCCCTCGGCTTTGGCTTGGAGTCGGAGAGTCTCCACCTTCCCAATTCTAAACACTACCGCAACGGAATTTTGAAGACCATCAGCCAGTCCTTACGTCCGGAACTTCTCAACCGTATCGGTCAAATCGTCTATTTCTCGCCTTTATCGCCGACGGTAGTGCGTCAAATTGCCGATAAAGTCCTCGACAACGTTCGCCAGCGGCTCCACGCTCAAAATCTGCGGTTGAAACTGACTGACTCGGCTTACGACGTGTTGATGGCACAAGGATACAACCAAAAATTAGGGGCGCGAGAAATGGAACGGACGATCGAACGGCTGTTGGTTCGTCCCCTCGGTTGCTCGATTCTCAAAGGCCAGTTTCTCCCCGGCTCTTTAATCTACGTTGACGCTCGCGAGGGTGAGTTAACCTTTGAGGGGCTGTCCTTGCGTCGCCGAGAGCGATCGAGCCAAACAACGGTAGAGCAGTAGAGTTAGCAAGGGAGAGGGGGAGCAAGGGAGCAAGGGAGAAATACCTGCTTGAGCCGTTAACTTCAGCAGTGTTCAATGATTCGTGGCAAAATCCCCTATCGGTCAATGGCTGTGTGAGATCCCCGGCATCTCCAAAATGCTGGGGATCTGGAGAGATCGTCCGACCTTCAGTTGTGAGTTTCACTTCTGTGTAGTTGCTACAACTGATTTAGGGTTGCTATATTTGCACGATTGGCTTGAATACCATTTTTCTTTAAACTTGCTATAAATAGTGTACAGTTTCTTTTTGAGTGTAGGTTAGGTCGAGCAAACCGAAAGCCAACCGCGTCAAAATGAAATTGTTTTCTATGGAATTGAATTTAAGTCATTCAATTTGCAACCTTTTCTTATTTTAAAGTTGCTTTTTTTCAAAAAATAAGAAAAAGGTTTTGAAAAACGATTATCAATTGTCAATGAAACGTTTAGCGACAACGATCGAAGCAATTTTATATTTGAAGGGAAAGGCACTCTCAGTTTCGCAGTTGACGGAGTATACGAAATGCGATCGCGCTGAGATTGAAGACGCCTTACTGGAATTGATGGACGATTACGCCCGTCGCGACAGTGCGTTGGAAATCGTCGAAACGGAAAACGGCTACAGCTTGCAGCTACGCGAAGCTTTCCGCGAAGTCATGCTCGATTTAGTTCCCCCGGAAATGGGAGTCGGAGCGCAACGCACCCTAGCGGCGATCGCCTTAAAACAGCCAATTTTGCAGTCGGAGTTAGTGGATTGGCGCGGTTCGGGAGCTTACCAGCACGTCAAGGAGCTGATGGAACTCGGCTTAGTACGACGCCGCAAATCCCCCGACGCTCGCTCTTACGAGCTACGAGTTACACCCAAATTTCATCAATATTTCCAAATTGAAAGTTTACCGCTTTTACAGTGAACAGCGAGCAGTATTTCAGTCGCCAGTCGCCAGTCACCAGTCACCAGTGAGGAGGTGACGGGATGATGAGATGAGGAGAACTCCCCACTCTTCCCTCTTCACTCTTCCCTGAAGAAGCTCCCCTGCTCCCCTGCTCTTCCAAACTGACGTTACACTAGATCTAGTTCAGGCCAATTTTGAAGCCCACTGACGGATTATCACACGCTCATGGTTTTCGACCCCGAAATTTTTTCTCAGCTCGATGAGGATGCTGGCAACCAACTGCTAACGTATCTTCAAGACCAATCGCCTGACATTCTCGCTCGCGTGGCGAAGTCAGTCAGCCCGGAAATTAAAGACATTATCTCCCGCAACGTTCAAGGGCTAGTCGGCGTTCTCCCGGCTGAAGGGTTCAACGTTCAAATTTCGACCGATCGCGATAATATGGCGGGAATGCTCGCCTCGGCGATGATGACGGGTTACTTTTTGCGCCAAATGGAACAGCGGATGGAACTCGATCGCCAACTGTCGCAAGGAAGCGGTCTCGATCGCCACTCAGACGACACGACACCCTAGACGTTGCTCGAGATCGCTCCTCCCAAGCGATCTTTTTAAGGCGTGAAAGCGTCAGACGGATAGGGTTCGGGACGAACGCGGACGAGTTCGAGTTCGCCGTCCCGCAATACTTCCACTTCGAGAGCTTCCCCCACCTGACTCGCTTCGACGCGCTCTTGCACCTCGGCCGCCGAGTCGATTTCAAAGCCGTTGATGCGAACGATCGTGTCTCCAGCTTGCAAGCCTCCCGCCGAGGCAGGAGAGCCGTTCAACACGCGCATAATCAGGACACCGCGATCGAGATCGAGGCGATCGATGGAAAACTCGAGATCGCGAGTGCGTTCGAGTTCGCGTTTGAGATCGGGATTGAGATCGACCATTTGAATGCCTAAAAACGGGTGTTCGGCTCGGCCGAGGTCGAACAGTTGGGCGGCTACCCGTTGGGCGGTTTCGATGGGAATTGCAAACCCCAACCCTTGGGCGTTAGCACGAATTGCCGTGTTAATTCCAATAACATCGCCGCGATCGTTGAGGAGCGGACCGCCAGAATTTCCGGGGTTGATCGCGGCGTCGGTTTGAATGAAGCGCACCCGTTTGTCGCTAATTCCCACTTGAGCGCTCGATCGCCCCGTCGCGCTGATAATACCCACCGTTACCGTATTATCTAAGCCGAGAGGGTTTCCGATGGCGATCGCCCACTGACCTGCCACGAGGTTCGCCGACGATCCCAGCGGTGCCGTGGGTAAGTTTTGCGCTTCGATTTGAATCGCGGCGATGTCGGTCAGCGCGTCCGTTCCTAACACTTTTCCTTCAAACGTGCGACCGTCCCGCAGCGTCACGTCCACCACGTTCGCCCCTTCGACTACGTGAGCGTTGGTGACGATACGTCCGTTGCTCGAGAGGATAAATCCCGATCCCGTTCCCCGTTCGACGCGTTCGGAGGGTTCGGGGAAATCCTGGCCGAAAAAGCGGCGAAAGAAGGGATCGAGCGGATCGGAGGTGTCGGGGGATACGGTTCGAGCTGCGTCGATCCGAACCACTGCCGATCCCACCCGTTCGACAGCTCGAGCGATGAAGTTGGGACTCGTTTCGCCGTCGGCGGACTCGGTCTCGAGGCTTCCACGTTCGATAATGGGGGGACTGAGCATAACTGGTGTGGCTGTCGTTTCGCTCCGATCGGGCGATCGCGCGTCGAGATAGCGGCTGACTGCTCCACCTGCTGCTCCTCCCACGGCCAGAAGGGCGGCGTATACCGTCAGTTGTTTCCAAGAGACGCTCATAACGAGTTAAATTGAAAAGGACTCCAAGCCAGTCGTCCGATACAAACCGACGATAATCGAGATCGACGCGATCGAACTGCGTACCTCAATGCTTGACGCCCGAAGTGCGCTCGGCGGACGAAATGACAGGTCGATTTCATTGTGGCATTTTCGCTCGGGGTTTGGCAATCGTAAAAGCAGCTTGTTTGGTTTTGATGAATTCACGATACCCATTCCTCTTTCTTTCTCGAAAATTTACTATAGCAACCCTAAATCAGTTGTGTAGCAAAGTTGGGAATGGGGAACGGGGAACGGGGAATGGGGAATGGGGAACGGGGAATGGGGAATCAAATTTTTTCTGGCATTTTAATTTTTGACAAACCATTGGGGACTGTTATATATTTTTTCAGTATAATCAGCAACAAAATAATTAGATATTAAATAATGAATAGCCAACTCAGCCGATTGGTGAAATCCTGTAATCTGAAAGTGCTGTAGCACGGCGATCCCAACTACAGAGGGTGTTCACAACTCAAACGATTCTGCTAAATTGCTCGAATAAGATCGAGAAATACTAAAAATAAAAGTGAGTTTCAAAATAAAAAAACATAAAAACATGATGATTCGATCGCGATCTTTTATTCACAATCGAAATAAAATAAAATAAAATAAAATACAGCAAACATAAAATAACATCAAATTTATGTTTTTTGATTTATGATAAAACGTTAAGCGATCGTGATTTTTTGCAATTTAATATCATAAAATTATATCAAAAAATTCAAAAAAATTATATTTTAAATTTAAAACGAAACACTGCATTGGTGTATTTAAAATTAAAAAATAAGATAGATAAAATTTAAATACTATCGTTTTGTATTATTTTAAATATTTTATAATACGATCGATCTAAGGTTCACCTCGAACCTCAATTCCAACTCTCACCTTCACGATATTAACGCGAGATGTCTTTGCGATATTCCCTGCGAGACTACCAATCAATTCTCGTTCAACAGGTTTTCAAAGAATGGACGACCGGGCGATCGCGCCGTGTCTTACTACAACTTCCCACGGGAGCCGGAAAAACCGTGGTCTTTTCCAGTATTGCCCAGCAATTCACCGATCGCAAACAGCCCGTTCTCGTTTTAGCCCACCGTGAAGAACTCCTCCTCCAAGCCAAAGACAAGCTCGAACGGGTCACAGACGAACCCGTCGGACTCATCAAGGCTGGATATCCCGAACAGCGATCGCACCGGGTTCAAGTCGCCAGCATCGCGTCTCTGATTAACCGCAAACTGCCCCCTGCTGCCCTCGTCGTCGTTGACGAAGCTCACCATTCCACCGCTGCCACCTATTCCGAACTCCTCGAACAGTTTCCCAACGCTTACATTTTAGGTGTCACGGCCACGCCCGCCCGCATTGACGGCCGGGGCTTCAAAGACCTCTACGACAGCTTAATTTTAGGTCCGTCGGTGCGCGAACTGATCGATCGCGGCTACCTCTGTTCGTTCAAGCTGTTTGCAGCCCCCAAAACTGTCGATACCACTGGAATTCAAAAAACCGCCGGGGATTACAACACCAAACAACTGGCGAAAGCCGTCACTAATTCTCTGGTGATGGGGGATTTAATCGCCGCTTGGCAAGAATTTGCCGATCGCAAAAAAACCGTCGTCTTCGCCGTTAACGTCGAACACAGCCAAGCCATCGCCGACGCCTACCGCCAGGCCGGAATTCCCGCCGAACACTTAGACGGAAACACTAAAGACGGCGATCGCAAAGCGGTTTTAGAACGGTTTGCACGGGGAGAAACCCTCGTTCTCAGTAATTGCGGCTTGTTCGCCGAAGGGTTCGACCTCCCCAGCATCGAAGCCGTTCAATGCGTGCGTCCGACGAGTTCTCTGACTCTGTGGCTACAAATTATCGGTCGAGGTTTGCGTCCCCATCCTGGTAAAGACCACGCCATCCTCCTCGACCATACTGAAAACTGGATCGTTCACGGCACTCCCGATCGCATCCACAACTGGAGTCTCGATGCCATTAGCTTATCGCCCGGCCGTGCTAACGTGTTATGTTCTCACTGTCGCCACGTCTTCAAACCTCGTCCCGGCGATCGCCAACCTCACCGCTATCAATGGCATCCCCAACTGGGGGAGTACGTTTTAATCTGTCGCTACACCTGTCCTCACTGCGGCGAAGCCATCGAGTTAGAAGTGACGCATAGCGGCGAAACTCGGCCGCCACGTACTCTCGAAAAGGATGCAACTGCCGAAATTTGGGAAATTCCCCTCGACTGTCGCATCGAAGTGTTAGCCGAACTCTATCGATTGGTCGGGTTTCAACGGCGAGTCCGACGCAATATCACGCTGCGATGGCTGACGAATCAGATGGTGACGAAATGTCCCGACATCGAGGTTTCCGAGCTGCGCGAGTGTGCTTTACTCTTAGGGATGGATGAAGACTGGGCTAACGATTGGGCGAAGCAGTTTCACCGGAAGCGCGATCGGGAAAGGACGACGCGATCGTGAGTCGATCTCAAAATTGTTTGGGTGCGGTTACTTCCCCGATTCAGTGAGGGTTCGAGTCGTTCCCCTCAAATCTCGTTGAGAGCCGTCAGATAGGATCGAACTACAGGGTCTAGAGAAAGAAGTTTAGAAGCAGAAATCGAGCGATGGAAGTTGTTTTAGATGATATTACTCAATTATAAAGGTCGATGCGATCGTGAATGCGGCTAATACTAGCTTGTTAGGGGGCGGTGGTGTAGACGGTGCGATCCATAGAGCGGCCGGCCCGGAACTAGTTAACTAGTGTCGTCGGGTGCATCTCAGTTTTGCAAAAATATTGCTAAAACAGAGTGCCATTTAAGTAAGCACAGCGTAAAGAAAGAATCTTAGAAACATTCTCTACTTTCCATTGCGCTCCCGATATTTTGACTCGCATTCCGATTTGCTT
>NZ_JAQNCQ010000048.1:0-29575 GCF_028368005.1 Geitlerinema sp. CS-897
ACACGAACCGTTAGAGTTCGAGACTTGCCCATTTCGGGTCAACTCGTATATTTGCAAATACCACGGCGTCAGTTTTACTGTAAAAAATGCCAACAATACTTTACAGAAGAACTAGACTTTATTGAAACTGGTCGAAGGTTTACTAGGCGGTACGAAGAATATATTTACGAGCGAGTAATCGCTAGTAGCGTCGAGCAAGTTAAAAGAGAAGAAGACTTGTCGTGGCATCAGGTAAATGGAATTCATCAACAGGTATACGAACGCAAAAAAAAATAAATTGGGGACAAGTAAAAAGGTTGGGTTTAGACGAGATAGCAAAACATAAAGGTCACAAAAAATTTGTGACGGTCGTGAGCGATTTAGAGAAAGGAGAATTGATAGAAGTCATCGACTCTCACCAACAAGAAGAAATCGCTGAAGTTCTTCTACAGCAACCGTTAGAGGTCAGAGAGGCAGTCGAAGAAGTCAGTGTAGATATGTGGGGAGGATTTCCAAAGCTTATCGAAAAAGTGTTTCGGTAACGATATCCTCTACGGTGCCGAAGGAGTCGATCGCTTCCTGATTGGTTCTAGACTCGGTGTCGATACCATCTATAACTTCGAGTTCGGAAAAGATAGCCTCGATCTCGCTGGTGACTTGACCTTACCGCAGATTGCCTTTGCGTCTCAAGGTTCGGATACTTACGTTCGCATCGGCGTCACGAACGAACTGCTGGCAATTCTCAAGGATGTCAACCTCGATAGTTCCACCGCCAATTTAGGCAGCGAACTGCCCAAAATCGAAATAGATCCCCTTGCCAACCTTACACAACCGACTCCTCCGCTTCCATTAGACTGTAGCGAGGTGTTCCCCGGAGAAATGCAACCTGTCGTCACAGTTGCACCGTTTCCCGAGTTCCCAACCTTGACACCAACTATCAGCGATACCAGTCAGGTTCCAATCGATAATCCCGTCGATGACGATACTGCTACACCGTCTGACTCTGACGAGGAAGGTGGCTCTGACGGGACTGATACTGAATCCAATAATCAAGCCGACAACGGTTCCGAAACGCCGTCAGATGCAACTGGCGACAATAGCAATAATTCCGTCGGTGAGGGGTCTGATACAGGATCTGAGTCTGACGAGGAAGGTAACTCTGACGAGACGGACGCCGAATCCAATAACTCCAGTAATAACGATTCCGAAACGACACCCGATACGCCTGGCGAGAATAGCGATAATTCCGTCGGTGAGGGGTCTGATACGACATCTGAGTCTGACGGGGAGGGTGGCTCTGACGAGACTGACACTGAATCCAATAACAACGATTCCGAAACGGCAACTCCTGGTAATGAGGGTTCTGCCAATACTCCGTCCGATAACCTGAACCTGACGGGAGACTCTGGCAACAACACCCTCAGCGGACAGGCTGGAGACGATACCATCGACGGATTGTCTGGTGATGACGTTCTCTCTGGCGGTGACGGGAGCGATCGCCTCGAAGGGGACGCTGGAAATGACGACCTCACAGGAGATAACGGAACCGATACCCTGTTCGGCGGTTCGGGAGACGACAACCTCGACGGCGGTTCTCAAGACGACCTCCTCGACGGCGGTTCTGGTGATGACGCACTCACTGGCGGTCAAGGACGCGATATCTTTGTCTTACGTTCTGGGGACGGTATCGACACCATCGCCGACTTCACCGCCACCGCCGGACAACAAGACAGCATCCGTCTCGACGGCGGGTTGAGTTACGGCGATTTGACTTTCGACACCTCCAACGCCGATACGGTGTTGAAGGTGACCGCCACCGATGAAACCCTGGCGATTCTGAAAAATGTCGATCCGAACGACTTAAAACCCTCTCACTTCGTTTAATCGAGGTGTAATCGAGAGAACATCCTTCAAAAACCCGGTTTCTTGAGGAAGCCGGGTTTTTCGCCGGCCGCCGTTCGTTGGTACGGTGAAGTGCCGACGATTGAATCGAAGATTACAATCGCAGCTTCCTGTTTCATTCGCCGTTGCCGCCACCTCTACGTCAGAAGTATTGGTCTTCGTTCTCTCGGATGCAAGCTCCGAGAGCTGCGAAGACTGCGTCTTACACAGCGTCCGGAGGTTTGGCTCGGTTTCCCTGCCCTGACTCCCGTGAGAGACAACTCTCACCCAGGCAGTCCCCCGACTTCCCCAGGGGAATAAGCTTTTAAATCTCCCACCCATGAACACTTTTACGGTACAGCGGGGCATTGGGGCTACCACGATTAATCTGGCAGGTGGAGTAAGCGCTTTTTATCCGAGCGGTAAGTTCGCCCACTACGGCTACATCTTTGATATCCGCCTGGTATGATTTTACAGCATACCTGTCGCGATTCATCTGAACGGTTTCTATCGAAGATTAGAAACGTAGGATTCTCGCGGTTTTGGCTAAACAAAGAAGTTGTACGAATACCAGTAGAGCAATCCATGACGGCGAAGGGAAAACGAGCGTTAATTACGGGTGCTAGTAGCGGTATCGGCGAAGCGACGGCGATCGCGTTTGCGAAAGCCGGAATCAATCTGGCATTGTTGAGTCGATCGCACCAGAAATTAGAGCAAGTCGCTGAGGCTGCACGCCAGGAAGGGGTAAACGTCGAGACGTTAACTCTCGATTTGTTGGAACTCGATCGCGTTCGAGATGAAGTATCCGCCTTTGCTGAAAAATGCGGCGGAATCGATATCCTCGTTAATAACGCGGGGATGGCGTATACGGCGAAACTGATGGATACCCCCCTCCATCATTGGCGAAAAGTTCTCGATCTGAACTTGACAAGTGCATTTGAGTGTGTTAAGGGAGTTCTGCCTGGGATGCGATCGAAAGGCAGCGGCATCATTATCAACGTGGTCTCGATCGCCGGAAAACAAGCCTTTCCTATTTGGGGGGCGTACAGTGCCAGTAAGTTCGGCTTATTGGGAATGTCTCAAGCCTTAGCGGGAGAAGAACGAGAACACGGCATTCGCGTCACTGCCTTATGTCCCGGTGCGGTCAACACGCCGATTTGGGAAACAGAAACCGTCGATTCAGATTTCGATCGCTCGAAAATGCTCACCCCCGATATCGTCGCCCAGTCCATTTTACAAGTCGTCGAACTTCCCGATTCTGCGGTTGTCGAAGAACTGGTTCTCATGCCCAGTGGCGGCGCGTTTTAAGTCAGTGAAGAGTGCAGAGGGAAGAGTGTAGAGTGTAGATGCAGAGTAGAGTGTCTTAACTCTTAACTCTTCTCTGAAAGAGGTACACTGCATAAGGGAATAGGGAATAGGGAACAGGGAATAGAGATAAAGGGTTCAGGATTTTTTCTTGTGCTTCGATTTGCACAAACTCATTTAAAATTGCTATGTGTATGAATTTTAGTTTTACAAACGTCCTGATTTATTTTTTGGCTTCTATAAAACCTCTCTTTTTTGCAACGAAATACCTCCAATTGCAGCTAATAAAACCCATCCCAAAATGTTGATTCTGGCGTCGAATAAAGTGACGTCTAAACTGTGAAATAGCGTCGTTGAAACAAACGCTAAAATTATTGAAAATAACATGAGGCGATCGCGAGATTCTAAAGCCGATAACGTCCGCACGCCGCGAAACAACACCCAACCCACCATCGCACACAAAACGAAGGTGGCTGGAAATCCCGTTTCTGCCAATAACATTAACAATAAATTATGGGGATGTCCCAACCACAGCCCCATCTGAGACTCGTATAAGGCGGTAAAATTCCGCAACCCCCAGCCGAAAAACGGACGATCGCCCGCCAACTCCCACGCAAACCGCCACTGCGTCACCCGCATTAACTCCACCGGGCGATCGGGGTGCAGCTTATCCGACAACCGCAACCAAAAATACGGCGGAACCAGGGTTCTCAACCGCCCTCCCCCGGAACCGTCGGGGAGAAACGCCGCCCCCAAAACCGACGCTGCGATCGCCCCCAACCCCAGCAAAATCCATCGCCATCCCAAATACACCGCATAAGCCACAAAACACAAAAACGCCACACCCCAAGCGTTGCGAGACGAGGTGAGAAGCAACACGAGGGCGTTTCCGAGTAAAATAACACTCCACAACAGCAATCGTTTCGGCTCGATGTTGCGATTTTGAAGTCCCGACACCTCCACCATCAGCCCCAATCCCAACGCCCAGACGATCGCGGTATAGTTGGCTAAAACGTTGGTATACTCGAACACCGAGGACATTCGCCCCGAAGGTGCGCCGCCGGGTTCCAACGGCCAAGACAACACCAACCCCAGATCGATCGGACCTCGCCATCCCAAAAACATTTGTCCGATTCCGATCGCCACCACTGGAATCGACGAGATGACGATCGCTTCAGCCAGTTGTCGCAGTTGCGAGGGATGGCGAATCAGACAAGTCATCGCCGCAAAAACTACCACAAACGGGAGAAAATTAAATAATCCCAATAACGCCGAATGTCGATCGCCCGCCATCAGCGACGACACCACCGCAAACAACGCAAACGCTCCCAATCCCCACACCAGCGGACGGTTCAACAACGCTCGCCACTGACGCCACCACACCGCCAGCGTGACGCCAACCACTGCTAAACCGCCGAGAAACGGACTTAACGGGAACACCAACAGCCCTGCTTCTATCCAATTCCATTTTGTGAATCGTCGTAACATAAGGTTTGATATTGGAGGGCGATGCGCGACTCGGTAATGTCACATTAACCTGAATTTCGATCGCATTTTCCGGCCGCGTCACGCATTCTATCGATTCTCTTCCTCTCTTCATCTGCCGGTTGGGGGCGGTGCGTCACGCACTGCGTCACGCAGTAATTTAACATTGACTTGATTTCGGCGTAATTTGAAAGCCCGCGTCACGGCACCCTACGTTTATCATTTCGAGATGTCTCAACCCTTCGATCTTCTCATTCTCTCTAACGGCCCCGGCGAGATTGCGACGTGGGTGCGTCCGGTGGTTGAAGAGGTGCGGCGACAGCTTGAGAACGTTCGAATTTCCGTCATTTTATCGCCCTGTCCCCACGCCAGCGGACGGGAAGCCGACATCGTGGCGTCTTATCCCGAGGTCGATCGCGTTCAAGGTGCAGCGGCGTTTTGGGATTTTTTGTTGTGGGGAAAAACCGCCGAACATTGGGAGTGGCGCGATCGCGGTGTCGTGTTATTCCTCGGGGGCGATCGCCTGTTTCCCGTTATCGTTGGAAAACGCCTCGGCTACCGCATTGTAGTTTACGCCGAATGGGAAGCTCAATGGTATCGCTGGGTCGATCGCTTCGGCGTCGCGACGCAAAAGGCGATCGACAACGCCCCCAAACGCTACGCCCACAAACTCAGTATCGTGGGAAATCTCATGGCGGACGCGCGAGGCGACACCGACGCGAATCCAGATACCGCCAACACAACTCTCGGCTTTCTTCCGGGTTCCAAACCCCTCAAACTCACCCTCGGCGTTCCCTTGAGTTTGGCGATCGCCGATCGCATCCACCCACTTCGCCCCGACGTACAATTTATCGTCCCCGTCGCCCCCACCGTCGATCTCGAGACGTTGGCCAAATACGCCGATCCTCAATTCAATCGAGCGATTTCTGCCTTAAATTGGCCCGGAGGCGAACCGATCTTCGACGACGGAATCCCCTATCTCGTCACCTCGTCTGGAGTCAAACTGCGCCTGTGGACGCAAACCCCAGCCACCGAGGTTTTACAACAGTGCGCCCTCTGCATTACCACCGTCGGCGCAAATACCGCCGAACTCGCCGCCCTCGCCGTTCCCATGTTAGTCTTGCTTCCGACGCATCGCCTCGACATCATGCGGGCGTGGGATGGAATTCCGGGGTTGTTAGCCCACTTACCCGGCGTTGGAGACAGCTTTACCAAACTCTTTACCTGGATAGCCTGGAAATGGCTCGATCGCCAGGCGGGAGGTTCCCGCTTAGCCTGGCCGAACATTTGGGCGAACGAACAAATCGTTCCTGAATTCGTCGGACAGTTTCCCCCCGAAGACATCGCCCGATACGCTGTCGATCTCCTAAACAATCCCGCCGAACTCGATCGAATTCGTCAAAATCTCACCTGCATCCGAGGCGAACCCGGCGCAGCGGAAAAACTCGTGAAACTGTTAACAGGGGACGGGGAACGGGGAACGGGGAACAGTCACCAGTCACCAGTCACCAGTCACCAGTGAAGACAGCAAACAGATAACAGTTTCTCCCCCTCTCCCCTTCTCCCTTTCTCTCCCTCTTCTTCGACTGTGGTAAGCTAAGCGATGGCAATCAAAAACATTTTTAAGGAAACGTTATAATGACGGGTTCTCCCCAGATTCCCTATTTGTTGAGAGCCGCACGCGGTGAAGTGCTAGACCGTCCGCCTGTGTGGATGATGCGGCAAGCAGGGCGGTATATGAAAGCTTATCGAGACTTGCGCGAAAAGTATCCAAGCTTCCGCGAACGCTCTGAAATTCCGGAAGTGGCGATCGAGGTGTCGTTGCAGCCTTGGCGAGCGTTCAAACCCGACGGCGTGATTTTGTTTTCTGATATCGTGACGCCGTTACCGGGAATGGGGATCGATATGGACATCGCCGAGGGGAAAGGACCGATTATCGACCCGCCGATTCGATCGAAGGAACAGGTCGATCGCCTACACCCCCTTGCACCCGAAGAATCGCTTCCGTTTATCAAACCGATTTTGAAGGCGTTGCGGGAAGAAGTCAAAAACGACTCGACGGTTCTCGGCTTTGTCGGCGCACCTTGGACGTTAGCGGCTTACGCCGTGGAAGGAAAAGGATCGAAAACCTATTCCATTATTAAAGGAATGGCATTTTCCGAGCCGACGATGTTGCACGCACTGCTTGAAAAACTCTCCGATTCGATCGCCACTTACGTTCGCTATCAAATCGATTGTGGCGCCCAAGTGGTGCAAATGTTCGACTCCTGGGCCGGACAACTCAGCCCCCAAGATTACGAAACCTTTGCCCTTCCCTATCAAAAACGGGTTATTCAACAAGTCAAACAAACGCACCCCGACACGCCGTTAATTCTACTCGTCAGCGGAAGTGCGGGACTGTTGGAACGGATGGCGCAAGCCGGCCCCGATATTATTAATGTCGATTGGACGGTGGATATGGCCGACGCCCGCAAACGCCTCGGGCCGGATATGAAAGTTCAAGGAAACCTCGACCCTGGCGTGTTGTACGGTTCCCAAGACTTCATCCGCGATCGCATCCTCGACACCATCCGCAAAGCCGGAAACCGAGGCCACATTCTCAACCTCGGACATGGCGTGCTTCCCAACACCCCGGAAGAAAACGTGGCGTTCTTCTTTGAAACCGCCAAAAACGCCGACAAACTCTTGGCTACCGCCTAGTTCGGGATGATTTAGATAGGGAGGCGAGGCAGACTAAGGAAGAAACTATTCCCTTTCTCCCCCTCTCCCTTTCTCCCCCTCTCCCCCTCTCCCCCTTTCCCCCTCCGCTTCTCACCTTCGCGAATTGATGAAACGAGTTTTCCTGACGGGTGCGAGTGGGTGTATCGGTCATTACGTCGCCGAAACCCTCATTGCACGAACAGATTGCGAGTTGTATATGCTCGTTCGCGATCCGACCAAACTTCGGATCGACATCGACGCACGGCCGGGAATTCACGTCCTGCACGGGGATTTACGGGATATTCATCAATACGAAGAGTTGTTGTCTACCATTGACTGTGCGATTTTGGCAGCGGCGGCGTGGGGCGGACAGCAGGAAACCTTCGATATTAACGTGACGAAAACCTGTATGTTGATGCACCTGCTCGATCGCCAGGTGTGCGAACAGGTGATTTATTTTTCGACTGCGAGTTTGCTCGATCGCGAGGGAAACGTTTTAAAAGCTGCCGCCCACATGGGAACGGACTATATTCGATCGAAATACGACTGTCTCAGCCAACTGCATCGAATGCCCGTGGCCGATCGCATCACCACGCTGTTTCCCACCATCGTCCTCGGTGGCGACGAGACGAAACCCTATTCTCACGTGTCGGCGGGGCTTCCCGAGGTGAAGAAATGGGTCGAGTTAGCGCGGTTTGTCAGTCTCAGCGGGAGTTTTCACTTCGTCCACGCCCGCGATATCGCTGAAGTGGTCGGTTATTTGGTGGAAAATCCCCCTGGTGGCGATCGTCGCTACGTTCTCGGAACTCAGCCTTACACGGTCGATCGCGCGGTGAGCGAACTGTGTAAATATTTGGGCAAGCGGATTTACTTCCGCGTTCCGCTGCCTAAATGGGCGGTCGATATTGCGATCGCACTGTTTAACGTACAGATGTCCCCCTGGGATCGCTTTTGTTTGGAATACCGACACTTTACTTATCCCGATGCCGTCACGCCAGCGACGTTCGATCTCCCGGTTTATTGTGAGACGTTTTCAGATGCCCTTAAGGAACGGGGCGTGTTTCCCAATTCCAAAACGGACGATTGACTCGCTCGGTTCTTCTCTTTTCGGTTTTCCCGCGATCGCGCACTTAAGCAATTTTTAACCGCGTTTGCACCGCCAACTGTCCTCTCCCTCGAGCTAACTGAGAAATATTTGTGTTAGCCTGACGAAAATATGTGAGGAACATTTATTTCATGCGAGTTTTACTTTTATATCCGCGATTTCCCAAAAGTTTTTGGTCTTTCGACAAAGCCATGGAACTGGTCGGTCGTAAAGCCGTCTTACCGCCCCTGGGCTTGATTACCGTTGCCGCCATTTTACCGGAAACCTGGGAGCTAAAACTCGTCGATCTCAACGTGCGTCCCGTCGAAGAGTCTGAATGGGACTGGGCCGAACTGGTGATTCTCTCGGGCATGATCGTCCAAAAAGACGACATGATGGCGCAAATTCAGCACGCCAAACGTCGCGGGAAACCCGTAGCTGTGGGCGGCCCCTATCCGACCTCGCTTCCCGAGGAATTTGAAGAGGCTGGGGCGGATTTCCTGGTTCTCGACGAAGGGGAAATTACCCTTCCGATGTTTGTCGAAGCGGTCGAACGAGGCGACACTCACGGCGTCTTTCGCGCCACGGAAAAACCCGCCGTCACGGAAACCCCCGTTCCCCGGTACGACTTGCTGGAACTGGACGCCTACGACAATATGTCCGTCCAGTTTTCGCGCGGTTGCCCCTTTCAATGCGAGTTTTGCGACATCATCGTCCTGTACGGACGCAAACCCCGTACGAAAAGCCCCGAACAACTGCTGCGGGAGTTCGATGCGCTGTACGATCTCGGATGGCGCGGTCCGGTGTTCATGGTGGACGACAACTTTATCGGCAACAAACGCAACGTCAAGCTGTTGTTGCGGGCGATGGCACCGTGGATGGCAGAACACGGTTATCCTTTCAACCTCAGCACTGAAGCCTCGGTGGATTTGGCTAAAGATTCCGAATTGATGGAGTTGATGGCAGAGTGCAACTTCAACAGCGTCTTTTTGGGCATTGAAACCCCAGACTCCGACAGCCTCGCCCTCACGAAAAAATTTCAAAATACCCGCGATCCCCTTTCCAATGCTGTCAAAGCGATTAACCAGTCGGGAATGCGCGTCATGGCGGGATTCATCATCGGTTTCGACGGCGAAAAACCGGGTGCGGGCGATCGCATCGTTGAATTCGTCGAACAAACGGCCATTCCCACAGCGATGATGAGTATGCTGCAAGTGCTGCCCAACACGGCGTTGATGGAACGGTTGAAGAAGGAAGGACGCCTTCTCGAACAAGTCAGCGGTATGAACCAAACTACGCTGATGAACTTCGTTCCGACTCGTCCGATCGAAGATATCGCGCGAGAGTACGTGGATGCTTTCTATCGACTGTACGACCCCGTTCGTTATCTCGATCGCACTTACCGACACTATATCGGCATGAGCGAGCCTCGCCATACTTCCTCGAAACGGGGCAAAGTCACTTGGACGGAAATTCGCGCCCTGTTAACCATCGCTTGGCGTCAGGGGATTCTTCGACCCACCCGTTGGACGTTCTGGCGCTATTTGGCAGACGTTTATTTCAAAAAACCCCGGTTGGTCATCAGTTATTTGGCCACCTGCGCCTTGAGCGAACACTTTATCGAATATCGGGAGGTGGTTCGCCACAATATCGAAGCGCAGTTAGATGCGTATTTGAAGGCGAAGTCCAATTTAGATGAGTCGTCTGAAAAACCCGTTCCAGTGAGTGCGGGAGTCAATAGTTAAGTTTTGTTTTAAAAGCTTGACTATTTAACTTTTTCGCTAGTAAAAATTCGATTCAAATTGGAATGGAGTCGCCAGATCCCCGGCATCTTCAAGATGCCGGGGATCTTTACAGGGAAGAGGAAAGGTTGTATCGAATTTAGGGCGATCGTGCAACTTCAAAAACGGACGAGTAGGATAGGGGCATAAAAACGAGATTGCCCCGTTCCCGTGAAAACTCAAATTTTCTGTTGCCTCGGCTTGGGATTTCATCTCAGCCTGGCTGTTCCCGTGATGGCGCAAATCGTTCCCGACGGCACGTTACCCAATCCCTCCCAGGTGGAAACGGACGGAAACACCATTCGCCTCGACGGGGGAACGACTCGCGATCGCAACCTCTTTCACAGCTTTGATTCCTTCTCCGTTCCCACGGGATTTCGCGCCGTCTTCGAGAACGCTCCCGAGGTTCGTAACATCTTCAGTCGCGTCACGGGAACGCTGCCCTCGACGATCGACGGAACCCTGGCCGCCCACGGAACGGCGAACCTGTTTCTCCTCAATCCCAACGGTATCGTCTTCGGGGAAAACGCCCAACTCGATCTCGGCGGGTCGTTTTTCGCCAGTACCGCCAACCGCATCGAATTCGCCGACGGAACCGCCTTTAACACCACCACCGCTTCTAACGCCATTCTTTCTGTGAGCGTTCCCGTGGGCTTGGGTTTGGGGTCGCAACCGGGAGCGATCGTCAACCGTTCCCAGAGTCGCGACAGTCAGGGAAATTTCGTCGGATTGAGCGTCGATACTGGAGAAACCCTCGCTTTTGTCGGTGGCGCGATCGCGATCGATAACGGTATCGTACGCGCTCCTCAAGGAGAAGTCGATCTGATCTCCCTCGAAAACGGCACGTGGAACCTCGACACGAGAGATGTCGAGGCGACAGAATTCGGCGCGATCGCTCTGAGTAACGGGTCTCGCGTCGAAGTCAGCGGGAACGGGGGCGGTTCTATTTTCGTTCGCGGCAACCTCCAATTGAGCGGTACGTCCTACCTGTTCGCCGACACCCTTGGCGACGGGGACGGACAGCGCATCGACATCGTTGGCGATACCCTACAGGTTTTCGACAATTCTCTAATTTCTGCGTCCACGTTCGGCAGCGGGCGATCGGGAAATTTGCGAGTCGCAGCCACGACGATTACCCTCGACGGGGCGGGAGAACTTCAAGACATTCTCGAACGACTGTTCGCCCTCGACGAGATCGACAATCCCGCCCAGGTGGGAAACGGACTGTACGCCACTACCTTTAGCGACGGTAATGCTGGCACGATCGACATTGACGCCGAAACGCTGACCCTGCGCCAAGGTGCGTTTGTCTCGACAGCAACACGAGGTAACGGACGCGGTGGAACGCTCGACGTGCAGTTGAGTGGAACCCTATATCTGAGCGGCTCGCAAATCGTGGCCGAAACGGTAGGCAACGGCGACGCAGGAGAAGTCAACGTCTACGCCCGTAATATCGTCCTCGATGAAGGAGGTGGCTTGTTTGCCTCCACCTTTGGCGGCGGAGACGGTGGAATGGTGAACCTGGTCGCTTCCGATACGATTGAAATGTCAGGAACGACGCCCAACGGGGTATTTAACACGGGCATCGGGGCGAACGCCTTCCAAAATGCCAATACTCAAGCGGGAGTTCTCAACATTCGAGCCAGACGCCTAATTCTACGAGACGGTGCGGGGGTTGGAGCGGTCACGTTCGGGGCGGCGCAAGGGGGAACGGTGGTGGTCAGAGCCTCCGAATCCGTTCTAATTTCGGGAACTCGTACCGATTCGGGGGTTGCCACGAATATCGCCACCCGTAGCGAAGGCAGCGGAGCAGCGGGGGATATTGAAATTACAACGGCGCGATTGGTACTACGAGATGGGGGGGAAATCGTCACCTCGACGTCCAATCGTGGAGCGGCGGGGCGGTTGACCGTGCGGGCTTCTGAGTCGGTGGACATTGCGGGGACGGGTTCTGACGGTCAGCTGCGTAGCGGATTGCGATCGAACGCGACGCTCGTGGCGATTCCGTCTCCCGTACCGCCGTCGGAAACGGCCGATGTCATCGGGGCGGCGGGAGATATTACCCTCATGACGGAAGAGCTGACGGTGCGCGAGGGGGGACAAATCGTTGTCAGTAGTATTGGGGAAGGAGAACGGGCGGGAAATTTAGCCATCGACGCACCTCGAGTCAATTTGGAAAGTGGGGCGAGGTTGGTGGCAGAAACGGCAACCGCCCGCGAAGGAAATATCGAGATTCGATCGCGGGATTTGTGGCTGTCTGGGGAAAGTTCGATTTCCACTAACGCTCGAGATACGGCCACGGGGGGCAATATCGAGATCGATACTGAAACGTTGGTGGCACTCGACAACAGCGATATTACCGCCAACGCTCAGACGGGATTCGGCGGCCGGGTGTTCGTCAACGCGCGAGGGATTTTTGGAACTCAGTTTCGCGATCGCACGACTCCCGAAAGCGATATTACCGCCAGTTCCGATCTCGGGGCGGAGTTTGGCGGTTTAGTCGAAATTGTCAATCCCGACGTTCGCCTCGATACGTCGTTAGTCGAACTGGCCAGCGATTTTATTCGAGTCGATCGCTTGGTCGCCGACAGTTGTTTGACTCGGCGTCGTGGCGGCGGACAGTTTACGGTGACGGGAACGGGCGGTTTGCCGGAAAATCCTTACGATTTGTCGGTAGGACGGTACGGTACGGCTGAGGCGACGGGGATTCGGGACGGAAGCGCGTCGGAAGGGGCGATCGCGCCACAAATTGCGTTACCTATGCCTGAAGAATCCACCTGGAAACTCGGCGACGCGATCGTAGAAGCCCAGGGAACGACGCGAGAAAACGGTCGCCTCCTCCTTTCCCGTCGAGGGGCAGAGATTCCGCTGCGCTTTGAGGCAAACTGTCGATAGTTGATTTTTTCAGTCGCCAGTCGTAGGGTGCGTGACTTGAAAAATCGGGTGTCGATCCTGAGAGCGATCGCTCTGTCACGCACCGCCAATGTACACCGCCAACATACAAGGGTGCGTGACCTAAAGACAAGAAAAGTATCCGGTCTTACCGGCCAACTCGTCACGCACCTTTTACAGTCAACAGCGAACAGTGAGCAGTGAACAGTGAAGACAGTCACCAGTCGCCAGTCACCAGTCGCCAGTCACCAGTCACCCGTGAAGACAGCAAACAGATAACTGTTTCTCCCTTGCTCCCCTTCTCCCCCTCTCCCTCTCTCCCCCTCTCCCTTGCTCCTAATGCATTGCTCGTAACGCATAATTTCTTCTGTGCAAACTTAAATCTGGAGGCGCGACGGTTTTCTCTTTGGGGAGATTGCTGAATTTGCGATCGCAGGGGAACTGTTGCGAAGAACGACTGTGAAATTGAGTGAGATTGTCGAACGACTCGGTGAGGATGCGATCGCCTCCTACATCCCGGCCGAAGGGTTAGATATCGTGAAGGCGGCGTCGATCGAGGAGGCCACGGCGGGAACGATCGCCTTTGTCGAAGGAGACAAGTTCGTCAAGTACATCGCGGAAACGAGCGCCAGTGCGTTGGTTTTGCCCGACGATGAAACCTTACAGGAACAGGTGAGGCAACGGGGGATCGCCTGGGTGAGTACCCGCCATCCTCGGGAAGTTTTCGCACGGACGATCGCGCTATTGTATCGGCCGTTTCGCCCCGAACCGGGAATTCACGATACAGCAGCGATCGCGCCGTCGGCGACCCTGGGAAAAAACGTCCATATCGGTGCAAACGTCGTCGTTCACGAGGGCGTCGTTCTCGGGGACGAGGTCTGCGTTCACGCTAACGTGGTGGTGTATCCCCAGGTGACGATCGGCGATCGCACGGTGTTACACGCCAACTGTACCGTTCACGAGCGCACGCAAATCGGTGCCGACTGTACGATTCAAAGCGGTGCCGTTCTCGGGGCGGAGGGGTTCGGTTTCGTTCCCACGCCCTCGGGTTTGATGCGGATGGAACAATCAGGTTGTGTGGTCTTAGAAGATGGGGTCGAAATTGGCTGTAATTCGACGGTCGATCGCCCGTCGGTGGGAGAAACTCGGATCGGTAAAAATACCAAACTCGACAACCTCGTGCAAATCGGTCACGGTTGCCGCATCGGAGCCAATTGTGCCATTTGCGCTCAAGTCGGCCTTGCCGGAGGTGTAACCTTGGGTAACAATATTACCCTTGCCGGACAGGTCGGTGTTGCCAACCGCGCCAAAATCGGAGATGGAGCGGTAGCTTCGGCGAAAACGGGGATTCATCAGGACGTAGAAGCCGGGGCTGTGGTGTCGGGATTTCCGGCGATCGCCAATCCGTTATGGCTTCGCAGTGCGGCTTTATACAAACGACTGCCGGAAATTTATCAAAGCCTACGACAAATTCAACGCCGTCTCAACAATCGCTCTTAACGGAAACTGTCTGATTTTTCAGTGAGGAAGCCTCGCCGGGATCTCGAGGTAAGAGGGGACAGCCGACCAGCGAACAATTGATGCTAGGGCTGTCCTCGTCTTCACCGATCGCCTATCGTGCGATCGAACGGGATATAGGTATGGTCTTTTACTTCTCGGTCTATTCTCTAGCTCGAGGAATTTTAACGGCTCGATCGCAGAAAGTTTTGTTTAAGAGCGACCAAACTGTGAGATTTGAGGCTATATTTTTATAGAGCCAGCAAATTCTTAGGGGATTTCGATCTAATATATCTAGAGTCTAGATGGAGAATTGAACAGACAATGAGCGAAACGTTACCCGAAAACCCAACGCCGCTGACGGGAAAGGCGCTACTTACAAAAGTTAAAGAACTCTCCCACTTACCGCGTCGAGAAACAGCGAAGCGCTGCGGATACTACACGGTCACAAAAAACAACCAAACCCGCGTCAACTTGACAGATTTTTACGATGCGGTGCTGGCAGCTAAAGGCGTTCCTCTCGATCCCGAAGGTGCTAAAGACGGACGCGGTCGCGAACCGACCTATCGCGTCAGCGTTCACAAAAACGGTCAGATCGTCATCGGATCTACCTACACGGGAGCGATGGGCTTGAAACCCGGCGATGAGTTTGAAATTAAACTGGGCTACAAGCACATTCACCTGATTCAGATCGATCGCGCAGACTCCGACAGAAACGGGTCTGCCGGCGACGAGGAATAGGCTTAATCCCTGTCACAACGGGGGTTGACCCAAACGAGCGTCGGTAAAATTGTTGCCGATCGAAGCAGTGGGAATTCCCCCGATTCGTCCGAGAAACAGACCGCGATCGTAAAAGTTTCAGTCGTCGGCGATCGCGGAGTCAGATGATTAGGAAGCGTTAATGCTGCATGGGTTCCTCGATCGCGGTTCGGAGGTCGGAGTCTGGGTTAAAATTAGCTGTTTTTTTGGAGTCTGGTTGGGGCTATGGTTGCCGATCGCGATTCCCCTAGCTCGACGCTGGAATTGGTATCCAGGAAACTTCCTCGCTCCCCCAAAAAAGCTAATCTTGGTAGGATCGCTCTACCTTTTGTTTCCCGTAACGATCTCCGGAACGGCCGCGATCGAGAACTTACCATTTTCATATTATGGTTGGACGGGGCCGTTCGAGGGACTGAAATCACTGGCGATCGGATGGGGATTGGGGATATTTGGCATCGCGATTCTCGCGGCCGTCCAAAAAATCTGCGGCTGGATTCGCTGGGAATTTAAAATGCGATCGGGCGACGTCCTCGAAACTGTAATGTTCCCTCTCTTCCTCGCTGGGATTTTAGCGCTGTGGATAGCAGGGACAGAAGAATTTCTCTTTCGTGGATTCGTCCAAACTCAGTTGCAATCTCACCTGTCTGTCTGGACGGCCGCCGCGATAACCAGCGCAATTTTTGCAGCTTCGCATTTGGTTTGGGGGTGGCGAGAAACCCTTCCAGAAATTCCCGGTTTGTGGTTGATGGGAATGGTTTTAACCCTCGCTCGCGTTGTCGATGGCGGAACTCTGAGTTTAGCATGGGGATTGCACGCCGGATGGGTTGGGACAGCAATTTTTCTCGACAGTACGGGGGCGATCGTCCCGACGGAAACCGCCCCGGCTTGGCTCTCCGGCATCGACGGACGCCCTTTAACGGGAATGTTGGGCTTAAGTCTCTTGGTGGCAACGGCTGGTTTTCTTCAATTGATAATTGAAAATTGAGAGGGAACAGGGAACAGGGAACAGGGAACAGGGAACAGGGAACAGGGAATAGAATTGTAGGGTGTTTGACGCGGCCGGCAAATGCTGGCGAAGTCAGGTGAATGGGGTATTACCGCGTCACGCACCGCTTTTACAGTGAACAGTCAACAGTGAACAGTCAACAGTGGAGACAGTTTAGAGTTGACAGTTTCTCCCCCTCTCCCTTTCTCCCCCTCTCCCTTTCTCCCTCTCTCCCCCTCTCCCCCTCTCCCTCTCTCCCTTTCTCCCTTGCTCTTCACAAAAACAACCATGAACAGCGATCGAACTCCTCGCCGTCGCGTGGGTATTATTGGCGGCGGCCAACTGGCTTGGATGATGGCACGGGAAGCCCCGTCTCTGGGACTCGAGGTCGTCGTTCAAACCCCCAAACTCGACGATCCGGCGGTGGAATTGGCGGCCGAGACGGTGTTGGCGGAGGTGGCTGACGCTCGAGCGACGTTCCAATTGGCAGAACGCTGCGATGTCATCACCTTTGAAAACGAATTTGTCGCACTTGAGGAACTGGCGAAACTGGCCGAGAAGGGAGTTTGTTTCCGACCCCGGTTAGAGGCGTTAGAACCGCTACTCGATAAGTACCACCAACGTTGTCGCTTGCGAGAGTGGGGACTTCCCGTCCCGCAATTTGTCAATCTCGCTCCACAGGAAACGATTCCGATCGATCTCGGGTTTCCGCTCGTCATGAAAGCCAGACGCCACGGCTACGACGGTCAGGGAACGGTTATCGTAGAAACGGGAGACGCGTTAAACGCCGTGTGGCAACGCTGGGGATATCCTTCGGTACTGCTCGAGGAGTTCGTTCGTTTCGATCGCGAACTTGCGGTCATTGCAGCCCGCAGTGCGACGGGGGAGATCGCGATTTATCCGGTGGTGGAAACGCAACAGGAAAACCAAGTCTGTCGGCGCGTTTTGGCTCCGGCGATGGTGAGTCCGGCCGTTGTTTTTCAATGTGAGGCGATCGCTCGCCGGATTTTGGAAAAACTCGACGTGGTGGGATTGTTCGGCATCGAGCTGTTTCTGACGCCGGACGAGAAAGTGTTAGTCAATGAAATTGCGCCGAGAACTCACAATTCCGGTCATTTTTCTTTGGAAGCCTGCGATACGTCTCAGTTTGCCCAGCTCCTTCGTGCTGTTTGCGATTTACCGCTGGGGTCTACGGCGATGAAGTCCCCCGCAGCGGTGATGGTGAACTTGTTGGGCTACGAAACGGCTCGCCGCGATTATCGCGACAAACGGGAGGCGATCGCTGCCCTTCCTCATACCTTCGTGTACTGGTATGGGAAAACGGAATCTCGACCGGGGCGAAAACTCGGACACGCCACGGCCTTAGTTTCTGACCCCTCGCAGGGAACGGCGATCGCTCGGGATATTGAAGCGATTTGGTACGGTCGTTAACTGAGCGATGTACGGCAAACGACTCGGTGAAGATTCGAGGCTGGGTTTGATAACTTTTGTGGTTGAATAGAAAATCAAGTGTAGATACGAACAAATACTTATAACCTATACTCTTATTGTCTCCTCTGTTTCCCGAACTGTCAAGGGGGCGATCGCGTCCAAAAAAGTTGTTTTAAAAAACAATTTCTCTAGATATCTCGGCGGCCGCTCAGCGATCGACCGCTAACTTCGCACTGAGGGGATCGCGGAGGCTTTGTCGAGCGTGGCGGGTCAGGAATTGGAAGTACTGACGCCAGCGGAGGCGTTGTTCGGCGTTAGAGCGATACGTGCGATCGCCTTCACGGACGAAGGCGGGAATTTGGCGAAGTTTGGCGTATTGGGGAAAGTCTCGGGACTCGGCGGTCAACCAGCGATCGCGAGGTGGGGTGGGAACGAGACCCGAGGGGAGTTCTCCCTCGAGAAACCGAGCGATGCGATCGCGGGTTTTGCGGGTATGAATCCCGCGTCGTTCGAGGTGACTCAACACCTCTTGTAACGAAAACGATCCCTCGGGACAGGCTTGGATCAACTCGTGGAAGAGAAACAAATCGCCGTACTGATGGCGTTCTAAAAACTCTCCAGAGGCGTCGGCGGAGTCGAAGGTTTCCCCGTAGCGAGGAAACAGAGCCAAACCGGAGGCGATTTCGCTCACGCCGGGGTGAACCGTTGGAGCATCGAGAAAAACGGCGTTGGGTAACTTGTAACGCAGCCAATCCGAGAGACTCGATCGCAGGAGCGGACGGCCGGTGCAGAGGACGCGATCGATCCCCTCAACGGAGACGCCAGCCACGCTCGACAGACGGTTGAATTCCCGATTCAGCCGTTCGAGCCAAGGTTGGAGAACGCGGCGATCGAGGGTTTGGCGTTCGACGCGATGGCGACGACCGTTAAACTCGAATTCGACATAATCGCTTTCGGCCAGAGCTGTGTTGATGTCCGCTGCGAGGTCGAGGAGTTGGCGGCCGGACGGCGAACGGTTGAGGAACTGTCGAAACGCGATGCGGTTTTCGAGGTCGGGGTCGCCGGGTTCGGGGAGGCGATCGCCGTCTTCGATCGCGAACTGTTGGGGTAAGTCTGGGTCGTTCTCGAGAACCGACTGTATTAAAATATCTTCCTCGAGGGCGCGATCGCCGTAGGGAAAACACCCAGAAACTAAGAGTTGGGAAACCGAACGCTCGGTTCCGTCGGCGAGGTTGGCTAAGGTTAGCGACAGTCCGTCCGTTCCCGCGACAGCGACGAATAGAGTTCCGCGACTGGGGGAGCGAGACTGGCTACCCTGTAAGTGAAACCATAGAGCGGCGATCGCGCGTTCGACGAAAAAGACGCGATCGGGACGAGGGGTGAGTCCGGCTTTCAACACTGCTTCTCGCAGGTTAAAGCGATACGCCTCCGAGGAGGTTGCGTTTTCCGAGAGGACGACGCCGCCGAGTTTGGGAAAGAGGGACGTGAGGTCGGGGACGTTTGCGGGGACGCGGTGAGAGGCGTCGTAAGGTCGAGCCGTCGCCACGCATTCTAAGAGCGATCGCCACGCGTCGCAGATTTCCGAAAGGGGAAGTTCGACGGTCTCAGACCACTGTACCGCTGGGCGATCGGTTCCGGTGTCGTCAGTCCAGGGTAAACCGACCTCAAGACAGGGATGAAACTGTTCTAAGCGAAGTTCGCTGTCCTCGCAGGGAGTTTCGATCGCCTCGAACCCGACCGTCCAACCTTCGCCACGGCGAACCGCCACTACCGGAAGCCGAAAGACTGGGGGTTGGTGGCTGTCGCGTTCCCACCCCAGCGGATAGAGGGACTGGGTTTGACGATCGAACAAAACCGCCGACAATCCCGTTTCGTCCCAATCGAGACCCAAATACCACGTTTGATGGTTGGCGTTTTCCAGCCAAATCGGTGGGGGAACGCTAACGCGGCGACGGGGAGGTGGGGGAAGTGGCGGACGCGGCGGAGAAACGGCGGCTTCCTCTAAGGATTCGTCCTGTAGAACGAAGGGATTGACGAACTCGTCGTCTTCATCGCCGTCGAAAAACGCCTCAGCCAGTTCGTCGAACACCTGTTCTAATTCCTCGATCGCCTTCTCGGACGTTCGTTGAGATGAGGGGGATTCCGAATCGAGGGCCCAGGCGATCGCGTCTTCGGGACGTTCGAGATCTTGAAGGTCGGCTTCGAGTTGATTTCGCGTCGTTTCGTCGAGATCGAATTGGCGGCGATCGCCCCCTGTGGCGAATTCCGAACCGGCGTCTTCAGGAAGTAAAATATCTTCGTCGGGGGCTAGCGTTCGGGGGGAAACCTCTTCGTCGTCGAGGTTTTCTTCAGTTGCAACGAGGGGTTCGCCGATGAGATCGGTTAACGCTGAAATCGTATCGGAACCCTCGACGACCGTTGCGGGTTCTGCGTCGTTGGCGTCCTCGTCTTCAGACCAAAGGAAAGGAGCGATCGCCGCCTCAGCTACGTCGCGATCGGTTTCGGTGTCGGGTTCTGCGTCGTTGGCGTCCTCGTCTTCGATCGCTTCGAGGTTTGATGGGGATTCGGGTGAGAACTCAGAGGCGGTATCCGGTACGACGTCGGTTGAGTTTTCCTGGACATCGTCGGCGAAATCTTCTTCAAAAACATCTTCTCCAAAGGCCGCGAGAATTTCGTCTTCTTCATCTTCTACGTCTTTGTCTTCTGCATCTTCGTCTTCTACAGACGCGGACGGTTCGTCAGGGGAGGACGACTCGAGGGGGTCTTCTTCTAATTCTTCTGTTAAAATCTCTCGTTCGAGCTGTTCTTCGTATGGAGTTTCGTCGTCGCTGAGGAGAGATGCAAACACCGCAAATTCGAGATCGCTTTCTGCTTCGGACGATTCGGATTCCGTCGTGGCTTCGACCTCGGAAACGGTTTCAGGTTCGGACAGATCACCTCGAGCGGTTTCGGTATCAAAGAGGTCGGACTCGTCTAAAATCTCTCGTTCGAGCTGTTCTTCGTATGGAGTTTCGTCGTCGCTGAGGAGAGATTCAAATACCGCAAATTCGCGATCGAGCTGAGTTTCTCCCTCACTTGCTTCAACGGTGGGAGATGCGGGGACAGTTTCGTCAAATTCTTCGGTATCCGAGAGGTCGGACTCGCCGAAAATGTCCCGTTCGAGTTGCTCTTCAGATTCCGTTTCCTCTTCTTCTACGGACACGGACGACTCGAGGGGGTTTTCTTCTAATTCTTCTTCTAAAATCTCTCGTTCGACTTGTTCTTCGTATTGAGTTTCGTCGTCGCTGAGGAGAGATTCAAACACCGCGAACTCGCGATCGAGTCGAGTTTCCTCCGTACTCAGTTCCTCGGTTTCTCCCTTACTTGCTTCAACGGTGGGAGAGTCGGGAACCGTCTCGTCGAATTCTTCAGTATCAAAGAGGTCGGACTCGTCTAAAATCTCCCGTTCGACTTGTTCTTCATCGTCCGTTTCGTCATCGCTGAAGAGAGATTCAAATACATCGAACTCGCGATCGAGCTGGGTTTCCTCCGTCGAATCGGATTCCACCTCAGTTTCGATCGCTTCTGTTGGCGACGACGCCTCCGTTTCCTCCAAAGACGCCGCGAACGCAGCTAACTCGGCTTCAATTTCCTCGTCCGTTTTCGCCAGCTCTGACTGTATCGCCTCAGAAACCTCTCCCGTGTCTAACCGTGGAGTCGGGGACGAATCGAGTTGACGCCGTTGCGAGGGTGGGGTGGGAGTTGGATGGCCGCGACTCGAAATCTGGGGACTCGAATCTTCGTCGTCGTCCTCCGCTTCGCCATCCTCGGAAATCGAAGGAGCGGTTTCGGGGTTCGACTCGAACAAACTGTCATAGAAGCGATCGAGCTGGCGATCGAGCGTTTGTGACCTTAGCTGTGACTGTTCCATCGACTGCTGAGCCGATCGGCTCAATTCCCGTTCGAGTTCGGCGGCGGCGTCTTCCTCAGACCAACGTAGCGGTGTTTCTTCGAGGCTCAACCAATCATCGTTTTCCGAAGATGGCGACGGCGTCTCCGACTCCAGATCCTCTTCAAAACTTTGCAGCAAACTGTCCTCGGCGGATTCGGCCGATTGCGGTTCGGGAATTAACGATTCGGGATCGGGAACGGACGGCGAAGACATGGGAGTCACACTTTCGCTTAACGCTGCGGATAAATCGTCGTTAACTGCCTCGCTCTCTTCTAGAAGTGGCGATGGAGAAAACTCCTCTTCTAACAACTCTAGTGCCTTTTCATCCGATTGTACGATCTCTGGGGGGTGGATGTCCGCTGGGGAGACTTCATCCGATGGAAGTGAGGTTATTTCTTCCTCGGCTTCAATGTCGAGAGGAGTTGTTGGGGTCGTTGGTTCTTCCAATCCCTCCGTCGTGACGACCTCGAGAACAGACTCAAACGGAGATTCGGGAAAAGATTCGACGTCAGAGGAGATTTCGTTTTCATCGTCCGGTTCGTCCCAAGGATCGCGGACTTCTACGGTTGACGTTTCGTTGTCCCTGGTGGGAGAAGCTGCGGCGGCTGGGGGATGGGTGGCTAAAAAGCGATCGACTTCTGACTCGATGTCGGCTTCGCGATCGGTGGTTTCTTCGATGTCATCTGTATCGAGAGACTCGAAGGTTTCGGGATCGACGTGAACGCTCGGACGATCTTCAGACTCGATCGCCGTTGAATATAACTCTTCTTGTTCTGTTTCTGGTGCGCGATCGTGTAGGAAGCGATCGACGTCCGACTCGAGATCGGTGTCGCCGTCCTCGTTCCAGGGTTCTAACTCAGCGATGTTTTCAGCGTCCGATCGCTCGGAGGCGTCTGCGTCAGATTCCCAGAAGGGTTCCAAGGTTTCGGAGTCCTCCTCCGGGTTTAAATCGTCGTCCAAATTTTCCCACTCTTTCTCTTCGTCGGAGGGGTCGATCGTAGAAGACTCAGCATCGGTCGTTCCGCGAAGTCCCGGCCAGTCGAAATCGCTGTCGCTGTCGTCGAGAACTTCGAGGTCTTCGGGAACCTTCGGTTCGACAATTTCCGGTTGTCGAGCGATCGCGTCCTCTTCTTCTTCAAATTCGAGGTCGTCGAGGGTTTCGTATTCGATCGATTCTTCGGCTGCGTCTTCAACTTCAACAGGCGATGTCGTCAGCGACGGGTCTTCAGAACTCTCGTCTTCCCACAGATCGCGAGTTAAGTCGTCGTCGGAATCGGAGGCCGAGGGTTCGGCGTAGTCTCGGATAAATTGCGGAACGGAGGAGGCGAAACTACTGTCGTCGTCGGAATCGGCCCAAACGTCGGGAAGTTCGGAGAACGCTGGCGACGGTTCGACTGACGGACGTTGAGGTTCGAGGTTCGGTTCGGGGGAAGGTTCAGGTGACATCGATGCGATCGGAGGGGGTTCGTCAGGGGATTCGGTGTTTTCAGCGGTCGCGAACGGGGAATCTGTTGGGATTTGGCGGGAATCTCCAACGATGTCGCTCTCGAGATCGTCTTCCTCGAGGGGAATCGTGACCGCTGTTGGAATGTCGTCCTCGGGTTCTGAGGGTTCGGAACTGTCGGTTTGGCTGGGTTCGTTGGCGAGACTCGACGGAAGAACGGGGGGTTCGGCGGCGGCGTGGAGTTCGGCGGCGGGACGCGATCCTTCCGGTAAACGGTGACTGAGTTCTTCCTCGAGGCGTTGGGTGAGGTGTCGAACTAAGGTCGCGACGATCGCTTCTCCCTGCTGGCTGATGTCGTAAATTTTCTCAACGCTGCGGGAGAGGGAATCTTGATAGCTTTGGAGGTTAGACAGAAGGCGATCGAACACCACTCGCATCGTCGAGTCGAGGGTCAGTAGCATTCGATCGGAGTCTGCTTGAATTCGTTGGAGGCGATCGAGCCGTTGTTGGGGGTGGAGTAGGGGAGCGACGGTTTCTGAAGGTTCGGGAGGAAGCGATGCGGCTTCAGCTCGAGAAAAAAATTGAGCTTCGGCCTGGGTTAGAGCGCGTGTCATCTGTCGTTCTAACGCTGCGTGGAGCTGTCTTTGGAACTCCGTCAAAACCTCTTGTACGGCCTGTTCTCGCTGAAGGCGTTCTTGTTGGAGAGATAACTGGCTGGTTTGCTGGCGTTCGAGCCGTTCGACGTTTTCAGCCAGGAGATCGCGCCGTTGTCGCAGGCGATCGAGTTCGAGTTGCAGCGGTTTGAGGAGAACGGCGTGCAATCCCGACACTTGATTCGAGAGGTTGGACTCGACGGAGGCCGCCAACGATTGCGTTTGTTCCTGGGAGGTTGCGGCTTCGAGCAACTCGTCGCGGGTTCGTTCTAACGTTTGTCGCAGGCGATCGGTTATGTCTGAGGTGTTCTCCTGCGGTAGCGTTTCGAGTTCGGACAATCGTCGCTCGATTTCTGAAAGCAGTGTGTGGGGATCGAAACTCACGGTGAAACCTCTTTTACAGTGAACAGCGAGCAGTCAACAGTGAAGACAGTCACCTTTTACAGTGAGCAGTCAATAGTGAGCAGTGAGCAGTGAGAATAGTTAACAGGTAACAGTTTCTCCCCATCTCCCTCTCTCCCTCTCTCCCCCTCTCCCCCTCTCCCCCTCTCCCTCTCTGAGAGAGACTCTCTATAAAAGTAAGAGTGCCATAGCTCGAGGCGACTCAAGTGTTAAGATTTCCGCAGTCCCAGAAACAGAGTAGAATTAAATTTACTGACTGGCGCGTTCTTACGCGACGGAGTTGGTAGGCTAAGGCAATCGAGGTGCGAAAACGCACGATAACCGCCAGTTTAAGGGAGCAACGATCGATACGCCGACCCGAGCTGCCCTAGAAGACACGATCTCAGATACAAAGATACATGACGACCTCATGGAAGACCGGTATCATCCTCGCGACGCGCATCAAAATCCCGAACTCGAACAAAAGCTCCGCTCGGCGCCGTTCTTCGCTGGTCTGCCCGAACGAGTCTTAGACGAGGCACTCGCCCACGTCGTCACCCGAACGCACCCGCCCAACCAAGTGATCCTGCTCGAAAACGATTGGGGGAGTTCGGTATATTTCATTCTCGAAGGATGGGCGAAAATTCGGACGTACAATTTAGACGGAAAAGAGGTCACGCTCAATATTTTGGGGACTGGGGAACTGTTCGGGGAAATGGCGGCGTTAGACGAAGTTCCTCGCTCGACGGACGTGATTACGCTCGCCCCGACCACCATTGGAAATATGCCCGCTCAAGATTTCGTTCATTTGGTCAAGACAGAACCGTTAGCGGGAATTCGTTTGGCGCAACTGATGGGTCGCCGTTTGCGCCAGGTCAACCGACGCTTGCGCCTGCGAGAGTCCGATAGTACCTCGCGCGTGGCCGATATTTTGTTGTTTTTGGCTGAAGGTCAAGGAACCCCCGACGAAACGGGCGGAATGGAAATTCCCAACCTCCCCCACCGAGAGTTGAGCAGTTTGAGCGGTTTGGCTCGGGAAACGGTGACGCGGGTGTTGAGTAAATTGGAGAAAAAGGGATTGATCGAGCGCGATCGCGAAACGATCGGCATTCCCGACGTGTACGCTTTAGAGCGGATGCTGACCTGACGGTTTTTAGTTGATGAGTAAGCCCGCACGTTCGCCGCTGGTGATGGTCGAAACGGCATTTCTCGCCAGTACGGCCAGTTTAATTTGGTTGATTAACTACTATTTTCCCCTCGGACCGCTGCTGCGGATCTTTTTTCCGGTGCCGATGGCGTTGGTATATTTGCGGTGGGGCGCTCGTGCGTCGTGGATGTCGGCGACGGTATCGGGACTGTTGCTTACGGTGTTGATGGGGCCGACGCGCAGTATTTTGTTTGTGGTTCCTTACGCTCTGCAAGGGGTGTTGTTGGGGGTCTTGTGGCGGCGTCGCGCCAGTTGGGGATTGGCAATTTTTCTCGGAATGCTGATCGGAACGTTCGGCGTATTTTTTAAGGTGTGGTTGCTTTCGATTTTATTGGGAGAAGACCTCTGGGTTTATTTTACGGTTCAGGTTACGGAATTTCTGAATTGGGTTTTCGATAAACTCGGCTGGTTAGTGCAGCCAGACTTATCGGTCGTTCAAGCGATCGCCGTGGTGATGATTCTTATCAACAGTGCGGTTTATATGCTCGTGGTTCATTTGGGGGCGTTGCTGCTCCTCGATCGCTTGGGGAACCCCATTCCTCGCCCACCGCGATGGATTCAGGTGATTTTGGATGTTGAAGATTGATAAGCGATCGCGTAAAATAATGTTGATAGAATGTCGAGCGATCGCTCGTCCCGAAACTCGCACGATAAATTGTTTTTAACATAAAAAAAATCAAGCGATTGACATAACAATCAAATGAAGTTTAAAGTTATCAAAATTAGATTGCGATCGCTAATTTAGCAGATCGAAGCATCTTCAAAAAACAGATAAAAATATATATAAAATCCCAAAATGAGTTATAGTAAATCGAAACAAAAATTTTTTTGAACCCTTTGTTTCTATTCCCTATTCCCTGTTCCCTGTTCCCTATCCCCTTAAAATTGCTATCAATTATCAATTATTAACGTGGTTCGAGTTTATACCCAACAGGAACGAGGACGAAGGTGGTTGGAGTGTTTTCGCGGTGCGAAACCGGCTTTCGCTTGCGTGTTTGGCTTTACGGAAACAGGACTGCTACCGGATATTTCGGCGGCCGGAAAAACCCCCGCAGACCGGCGTAAAACAGCTCTAGCAGACGCGGAATACCTCCTCGATGGCGGTGAAAAAATCGATCCTCGCTTTCCACTGCCTCCCTTGGCGGCGGGAGCCTCTCCTGCGGTGATTTCTCGGGCGGTGGTGCGGGGATTGCAGATGCCGACGTACCTGTTCGATGCGGGATTGCCCGAACCGCTGCCCGTTTCGACGAACCCCTCACAGAACGGGCGATCGCTCGATTTGGGGGGATGCGTCGCACGATGTCTGACGACGGGAAACGCCCTCGATCGCTCGGCGATCGAACATCTGTTCGAGGAAGGATTGAAATGGGGCGATCGCCTTTCAAACGTGGCGGACTATCTCGTTATCGGCGAGTGCGTGGTGGGGGGAACGACTACAGCGTTGTCAGTGTTGCTGGGGTTGGGATTCGACGCCGACGGCCTCGTCAACAGCAGTTATCCTCACTGTAACCACGCTCTCAAACGAGCGGTGGTGCGAGAGGGGTTGCGACGCTGGCAAGAACGAACGGCGGGAGAGGAAAGACGCGACTCGGCATTTTCGGCGGTGGCAGCGGTGGGCGATCCCATGCAAATCGTCGTGGCGGGAATGGCGATCGCCGCGAGTCGTCGCTGTGGCGTGTTACTGGCTGGGGGAACGCAGATGTTAGCCGTTTACGCCCTGGCGAGGGGATTGGTTCGGGAGACAGGGATGGCGTGGTGCGGCGATCGCGTGGTGGTGGGGACGACGCGGTGGGTGGCCGAAGATCCGACGGGTTCGACGGTGGAGTTAGCGCAACTCGTCGGGGACGTACCGCTTCTGGCGACGCCGCTGAATTTGTCTGCGTCGGCGTATCCGCAGTTGCAAGCTTACGAACGGGGATTTGTTAAAGAAGGGGTTGGGGCGGGCGGTTGTGCGATCGCCGCGTCTTTAGCAGGATGGCCGCACGATCGCTTAGTCAGAGACATCGACGCCACGTTTGCGCGACTCGAGCGATCGCAACAGTTGGCGAAAATGCAATTGTCGTGAAATTTAGAAAGCTCGAAGGACTCCACCGACGTTAAAAATCCCAGTGTGTGAGGCACACTGGGATCGAGAAAATCTGAAGTACTCGAGAAACACATCGCACGATTCGCACTTTAACGTTACGACAGTTCATCTAGTCGCGCGATCGCACTCGCTCGATTTGTGCGTTGTGATATGTCGCTTCCTGACGCGATAAAAGTTGTTCTTCCAAAGCTGCAATGCGATTGTAGGCAGCAGTCAGTTGGGCGGTCAGACGTTGAATTTGCACTTCTGGCGTCAACAGCGTTTCGGAACTGGAATTTCCGATTTCTAAATGGGAGCCATCTACAAGGACATCTTTATGTTCCATTAAGATTTCTAAGCCATCGGAATGACGATGAGTGAAATCCGAATCCGGCACGATCGCATGATGGTTTTCTTCACTTTTGGCCGTTTTCAAGGAATTTTCCGAGATAACTGAGGAGAGCGTGTGACTGAGGTGGTCGATAATCTCGTAGAGTCCGTCTATTTTGCGATCGAGCGTCAGGATATGGGTGTGTAGGGCGTCCATAAAAAAAGTCCTTGTTGTCTTTATTCCATCTCGTTTTCGATCTTAAAGACAAATATACGAAAAAGTAATTTATCTCTAGATTATTTAACTTTTGCTAAAAAACTCTATGTAAAGACACTTTCAGCGTTTCTTCGTTATTTTTGTAAACTTTACTTAACACTTCTTTCGATCGGTGCAAGTATCTGCACTCAAACGCTTCTGGCCGAGGATCGCAGAAGACGCTAAGCTAAAAAATGCTGTGAAGTGGTTGGGATGTTCGACCTTGTCCTGTTCTCGTCGTTCGGTTCTCGCGGGGGCGATCGCCCTGAGCCTCAGTCAACTCGTCGCCGGATGTCAAAGTTCGAACGGCGGCAAATTGACGGTTAAATTCCTCAAAGATGCCGTTCCCGCTCCCATGTTGGGAGAATTTCGCCGCCGTCTCGAAGCGGGAGTGAGGATCGAGCTGTCTTCGGTTTCTCGACTGTCAGAACTGTTCGAGTTACTCGTTCGTGCCAAGGCTGTTTCACAAGAAGAGACTGCCGAAGATTCGTCGCGATCGCTGCCGTTTTTCCAAAGACGAACGACGCCTGATGTTCCCGATCTCGCCCTAATCGGCGATTACTGGCTTCCTAAAGCCATTTCCTCGGAATTAATTCGTCCGTTAACCCCTCAAGCGTGGACGCACTGGGACGAACTTCCTCAATCTCCCATTGCTTGGCAATCCCTCGTGACTCGCAGCGAAACGACGGGCGATCGCGTTTGGGCTGCCCCTTATCGTTGGGGCAGTACAGTTATCGCCTACAACGTCGAAAAATTCGACGCCTTGGGATGGACGCCCACCGATTGGAGTGACTTGTGGCGTCCCGAACTCCAAGGACGGATCGCCCTTCTCGACAGTCCCCGCCAAACCATCGGTTTGGTCTTAAAAAAACTCGGTCGATCCTACAATCTCGTCGATTTAGCCAGCGTCACCGATCTCGAACCCGAACTGCGATCGCTTCACGCCCAAACACGATTGTATTCCTCGACGGCATACCAACAACCGCTACAAATGGGGGATGTTTGGGCGGCGGTGGGATCGTCACGAGACATTTTAGCCATGCCCCAGTACGGCAAACAGATCGCGGCAGTGGTACCGAAGTCGGGAACCTCTCTCTGGGCAGATTTATGGGTACGTCCAGCGAACGCCGAAACGTCAAACGCGCAAATTACCAAAGCGGTCGATCGCTGGATCGATTTTTGCTGGGACGTTCGTATTGCCCGTCAACTCTCGCTGTTAACCTTTGCCGCCTCACCGGCATTATTTGCCGAAAAGCGCACCGACTTACCGCAATCCCTGCAAGACAACGACGTTCTCTTCCCCGATACCGAGATTTTACAGCGCAGCGAATTCATCGAACCCTTCACCGACGAGGGAGCGATCGAGCAATACCGAACTCTGTGGGTACGACTGCGATCGGGGGGATGATGACAGTCACCAGTCACCAGTCACCAGTCACCAGTGATGACAGGGAACAGGGAACAGGGAACAGTCACCAGTCACCAGTCACCAGTGATGACAGGGAACAGGGAACAGGGAACAGTCACCA
>NZ_JAQNCQ010000049.1:0-11118 GCF_028368005.1 Geitlerinema sp. CS-897
CTGGTGACTGGTGACTGGTGACTGGCGACTGGTGACTGGTGACTGGTGACTGGCGACTGGCGACTGGTGACTGGCGACTGGTGACTGGTGACTGTCAACTGTCAACGACGAACTCCCAGACTTGACCTTGAGAACTGCCGAATTTGAGTTGAGTTCCCGAGGAGAGCGAGATTTCTTGATGGTGAATTTTGCGCCAGTCGTCATCTTCACGTACTAGGGTTCCGTAGCGGGAAAAGTCCCGTAGAAAGTAGGTGGGATACGAACAGTCGTGGAGGTGGCGATAAAAGATTTCGGCGTGGCGTTGGGACACCCAGCGTTCGGGGACGACGGCGTCGTTGTCTTCGGTGCGTCCGACGCGTAGTAAACCGCGACGGATGCGCCATACCGTGTCGTCGGGATCGAGCGATCGCAAACAGGCTTTGGTGGAGAGGCGATCGAGTCGCGTGGTGGAATTTTCGGGGAGTTCGGTGACGATTTGATGGGGCGCTTCGAGGAGGTGGCCGTCGAATTCGGGATGGAGGTAAAGAACCGGGAGCGTCCAAGCGGGCTGATTGAATTTGTACAGCGTCAGCAGTTGTTGGCGGGCGATCGCTACCGCGCGATCGATGGGCTGGCGTTGGGCGAGGGCTTGGGCGAAGCTTTGAATGAAACTGAGGGCTTCGCGATCGGCGATCGCGTCTCGCATGGCTAACACCGCCGGGACGCCGTGATGGACGAGAACCTCGGCGAGGCTGCTACGGGGAATCAGGCGATCGTTGTCGCGGTCGGGGCTGGCCCCCCAACAGGCGTTGAATACAGCTAACGTCACTTGCGATCGCACTAGCACTTGAGCCAGTTCCGTTCCGGTGAGGGTGGTGTCTTCCCGCAGGAACAAGCGGCCGCCCTCGGGGGAGGGAACGCCGTGACCGGAGTAAAGTAAGATGTTGTACTGTTTGGTTTCCAGGCGATCGATCAGCTCGGCGGGAGTCGGTTGAATGAGCGTATCGACGCGATAGGGAACTACGGCGTCTTGACGGCTGCAATTGGCGAAGAGTTCGGCAATTTCGCTCGCTTCAGTTTGCAAGTCCAACACCGACGCCCGGCTGTCGTTCGGTTGTCCCAAGACGAGCAGCATTTGCAGCGATCGACTGGCATTCCGCAGGGACAGGGGATCGACATCGCAGGTGGTGCGACTGAAGAGGATGTTTTGCGCCAGGGACAACGCGGGTTTTCCCAAACGCGGCTGTGCGATTTCCCAGGGAAGCCCGATGAGGGCGGGATCTCGCACGTCTAAGCGTACCCGCAGGGGCATCCGCCGTCCGAGGGCGATTCCTTGACTTTGAGCGAAACTGCGTTGCACCGCTCCCGCAAACAGCCAAGTCCACAGTTCTAAGCCTAACTGCTGCATGAGCCGACTGCTGTAACTGCCCATTGGGGGGGTTTCGGTAGGAACGAACGGGTCGGCGGTGGGGGTGGAAACGCCGACGGTAGCGGGTTGGGGCGGCGTGGGAACGGGGAGGCGGTTCAGGGAAAAGAGATCTTGCCACTCCCGCCAGGTTTGGGTGAGGACATCGGACCAGGAGCAGTCGTGATGGACGTATCCGCCGGGGTGGGGGGCTTGCAAAACCCAAATCGCATATCGATCGCCAGCTTCGCCGACATCGACGTTTAACGGCGCGATCGCCAAACTCAAACCGGGATCGTCAGGTTGCAGCATTCAAAAGACTGTGTGTGAGGAATTCAGCGATTTGTGAGTTATTTTCCCAGTGTATCGAATCGAGATTTCGGACGCGATCGCTCGTGAAGAGCCACGCTACTATTGAAACTTGAATAAAGAGAGGATAAAAACAGTATAAGACGGAGAAGCAAGTTAACTTGTTCCCCAGAGGAGAGACGCGATCGAAGACGAGAGGGAGCATCTCAACGTACGGAAGAGTGTCGATCGTCGATCTCCAATCTTTCAACCTCTCGTTTTAGGCTCGAGCGAAGGGAAGCCCCGTCCGAGTCTTTTGTTCCGAGCGAGAAAGGGGTTTCAGGAGAGAGTTATCGAATTTGAGATGCACGCAGCCAGAGGAGCCACAAACAATATGGAGACAGCAAACGAAGCAGCGTTAGCTGAACTCGCTTGGTCTGTAGAAATGTCTTTGGGGAAGTTTTCGTTGTTGTTTGCTTGCTGTAACGATACACGAACGCGCGATCGCTTGTTAGAGGGTTTTGCGGCAATTTGTCCGCAACGTATCCGAATCCTCGAACTGTCGTCGAATACCCGCCATCCTTACAGTGACATTCGCCAGCGACTCGGGGAGGATGTCCCAGATGTGTCGATCGTCGTGGGGTTAGAGACGGTGAAGGCGTCGGCGTTAACGGCGATGAATTCCATGCGGGAGGAGTTTCGTCAGTCGTTTCCCTTTCCGCTACTGTTTTGGATTACGGATAAAACCCATCGATCGCTGATTCGCGTGGCACCGGATTTTGAGAGTTGGGGAACCACGACGAAGTTTGAAAGTTCGGCGAGTGAGCTTGTGGAGGCGGTGAACGAGACGGCGAACTGTTGGTTTCGTCACGATCGCCCAGTTCAGCCCGGATGAAAAGTACGTTCTGAGCGTCTCAAACGAGAGTACAGCGCAGTTGTGGCGAGTTTAGACGTTGGACGAACTGCTAAAACGGGGGGGGGTGAATGGTTGTACGACGACCCGATACGGAATCCGAATTTCAAATACTGTTTTTTCCAGCTCTTCCGACCTTGGTATGTTGGGTAAATTCCTGTAGTTTACATATGCAAAGAGACTTAGCGATTTGAGGCTCCTTGTATAATTTAGTAAAAACTCTTGGCTCTTCGGAGTTTAGGGTGACAGAAAAACTAACTTCACGAGATTTCAAGGGTTTTGGCTCTCGAATCTTCAATTTTTTGTATTATGCTATACATTTATAACCACAAACTCCGAAGACCCAACTCTTAGTCTGTAGGAATTTCAGCAATTTTTTGCATCGTAACTTCAGAAAAACCTTTTTTCCCAACCCGGCAAGCCTCTCTCTATCCCCCCAACCCCCCTTTGAAAGGGGGGCTAAGGGGGGATGTGGTGAAGACTTATTAGAAACCCAGCTTATTGGAAAAGGATCGAGTATGACGACAAATCCCAACGCCACGGACGACGATCGCGCTATGTGTGGCATTTCGCCGCGAGAGGACGAGGAGAGTCTGAAGTAAACCGCATCGCTCTCCTTCAACCTCCCTATTTTCTCCTCGCAAAATATTAACTAAATCTAAATATTTCTAACAATTTTGATAACTGGATTACACTTTACGAAGAAATGCGGTCAATCTTCGTAATAAAAATTTGCCGATCGCCCCGCCCCACGAGCGATCGAGCAATATTGAGACACAAAACTTGAAATAACTCTAAAGACCGCGAGCGTCCGATGCGATCGCGTTAAACTAAACGTAACGCTAGAACAGAACGCTCGACGATGAAGCTGAAATTTTTCGCCCTACTGCTGGCTTTTACCCTGCCGTTAACCGCTTGTGGTGGTGGCGACACAGCCGCCGATAGCCCAGACACCACTGCGGGCGAGACGACAGAAGCCCCCACTGAAGACACCGCCACAGACCCCCCCGATACCGAAGACGGAGCAACCGCTACAGACACCACAGACCCCGAAGACAGCGCCAGCGAAACCGCCGAAGGCGACTGGTACACCTACGAATCGGGGAACTATACCGCTCGCTTCCCCGGAGAACCGATCGAAGATAGCCAAAGCGTACCCGTCGAAGGGGCTGGAGACATCGAACAAACGTTGGTTCTTTACGAAGATACCGGCGCGCGACGGGCGTACATCATCGCCTCGAACGTCATGCCCGAAGGGGTGGAATTCGATATCGAAACCAGCCTCGAAAACATGAAAAACACCACGCAAACCAACCTCAACGCGACGGTGGAAAGCGAAGAAAGCATTGAAAGTAACGGACTTCCCGCGCGATCGATCCTCATGTCTACCGAGGAGGGGACTCGTTTTCAAGTCTTGCTCGTCGCCGATACTGAAAACGCTGCCCTCTATCAACTCGCCGTCGGCGCACAAGACGGAAACGTAGACTTCCCCGAAGCGCAACAGTTCTTCGATTCTTTCGAGCTTTTGCAGTCGTAACCGACGTAGGGCGATCGACATCGCATCATCGACACAGGGCGTATCGAAATCGTCGATTTCCCGATGGAAAGCGGCAAAATCCCCGTCGTTGAAAACGTTCTCTAGCTAATGTCGCACTCAAGGAGACGCGCATCGTGAGCGAACCTGTCACGAACCTCGAACAACTTGAAGCTCTCATCTCTCGCGTCAAAAAAGCTCAAACGGCTTACGCGAACTTCAGCCAAGAACAAGTCGATACCATCTTCAAAAAAGCAGCCCTCGCTGCTAACGCTGCCCGAATTCCCCTGGCGAAACTCGCCGTCGAAGAAACGGAAATGGGCGTCGTCGAAGACAAAGTGATTAAAAACCACTTTGCTTCCGAAATCATCTACAACAAATATAAAGCCGAAAAAACCTGCGGCATCATCGAAGAAGACAAATCCTTCGGGATTCAGAAAATCGCCGAACCCGTAGGTATTCTCGCCGGAATCGTCCCCACGACGAACCCCACATCAACGGCGGTGTTCAAGGCACTCGTAACCCTGAAAACCCGCAACGCCATTATCTTCTCGCCGCACCCCCGCGCCAAAGACTGCACGATCGCAGCGGCGAAAATCGTCCGAGACGCCGCCGTCGCCGCAGGGGCACCAGAAGACATCATCGGCTGGATCGACGAACCCACGGTTCCCCTTTCTCAAGCCTTGATGCAGCACCCGGATGTCAAACTCATCTTGGCCACCGGCGGCCCGGGAATGGTGAAAGCCGCCTATTCCTCCGGTAATCCCTCCCTCGGCGTGGGTGCGGGCAACACCCCAGCCCTCATCGACTCTACCGCCCACATAAAAATGGCGGTGTCCTCGATCCTGTTGAGTAAAACCTTCGACAACGGCATGATTTGCGCCAGCGAACAGTCCGTTGTCGTTCTCGATGACGTGTACGACACCGTCAAACAGGAGTTTATCGATCGCGGTGCCTATTTCCTATCCCCCGAAGAACGAGAACGCCTCGGTAGCCAACTCATCGTTAACGGACGCCTCAACAGCGGCATCGTCGGACAACCCGTCGAGAAAATTGCCGAAATGGCCGATATTCGCCTGCCCTACGGAACCCGAGTTCTCATCGGAGAAGTAGAAAACATCGGCCACGAGGAACCCTTCGCCCACGAAAAACTCTCGCCCATTTTAGCTATGTATCGGGCGCAGAATTTCGACGAAGCGGTGGACAAAGCCGAAGCCCTGGTGGAATTCGGCGGACGCGGACATACCGCCGCCCTCTACGTGAACCCCTCCCAGTACGATCGCATCAAACTGTTTGAGGACAAAATGCAGACGGCGCGGGTTCTCATCAACACTCCCTCGTCCCAAGGGGCGATCGGCGACCTGTACAACTTCCGCCTCGACCCCTCTCTAACCCTCGGTTGCGGAACCTGGGGCGGCAACTCCATCAGCGAAAACGTCGAACCCCACCACCTCCTCAACATCAAAACCGTCGCCGAACGGCGGGAAAATATGTTGTGGTTCCGGGTTCCGCCGAAAGTGTATTTCAAATACGGATCGCTCCCGGTGGCGTTGCGAGAACTTGCAGGGAAAGAACGGGCGTTTATCGTCACGGACAAACCCCTGTACGATTTGGGAATGACCGCTTACGTCGAAGACGTTCTCGACGATATCGGCTTGAAATACGATATCTTCTACGACGTCGAACCCGATCCCTCTCTCGATACGGTCAATCGCGGTTTGGCGTTGATGAATACCTTCAAACCGGATGTGATTATCGCCCTCGGCGGCGGTTCGCCGATGGACGCGGCTAAAATCATGTGGTTGATGTACGAACACCCGGAAATTGAGTTTGAAGGGTTGGCGATGCGGTTTATGGACATCCGAAAACGGGTGTACGATTTACCGCCGCTGGGTGACAAAGCGATTATGGTGGCGGTTCCGACGACTTCAGGAACGGGTTCGGAAGTGACGCCGTTTGCAGTGGTGACCGATCGCCAGAACGATATCAAGTATCCTCTGGCGGACTACGCCCTGACGCCGAACATGGCGATCGTCGATCCCGAGTTGGTGTTGCATATGCCGAAGAGTCTGACGGCGTTCGGCGGTATCGACGCCCTGACTCACGCGATCGAAGCCTACGTCTCGGTGTTAGCCTCGGAATACACCAACGGCTTAGCCCTCGAAGCGATTCGCCTCATTTTCAAATACCTGCCCAGCGCCTATCACAACGGCGCAAAAGATCCCAAAGCGCGGGAGAAAATGCACTATGCGGCGACGATGGCGGGGATGGCGTTCGCCAACGGTTTCTTGGGGATTTGTCACTCGATCGCCCACCAACTTGGCGGGACGTTCCACATTCCTCACGGCTTAGCCAACGCGCTGATGATTTCCCACATCATCCGCTACAACGCCACGGACGCACCCTTCAAACAAGCCACCTTCCCACAGTATAAGTATCCCAACGCCAAATGGCGCTACGCTCGCATTGCCGACCACTTGCAACTCGGCGGCGAAACGGAAGACGAGAAGGTGATGCTGCTGGTTCAGGCGGTGGAAAACCTGAAGAAAGAAGTGGGCATTCCGGCGGCGATGAAAGACGCCATGCAGCAAGACGAGGCAGAGTTTCACGTCCAACTCGAACGGGTGGCCGATCGCGCCTTTGACGATCAATGTACGGTGTCGAACCCCCGCTATCCACTCATTGGCGAGTTGAAACAGTTAATTCTGGATGCGTACTACGGCAATCTGGATTTATCGTCCCTCAACGGCCATCGGTTTGAAGGGGTTCCCGACGTTCCCGCCGAACCGGAACCAGTGATGACGTAATCGGTTCTTCACAGTTTTCAAATTTAGATCTTGAGGCGGGTGGTTTGCCCGCCTTTTTTACTGTCGAAAACGCTCGATCGAGGCGAGTGGTAACGGGTAAAAAAAACTGCTTAACGATCGCTCGACTATTATATCAGTCCCAAATGAGTTGTCAAAAATTAAAACATCAGAAAAAATTCGCTTCCCTGTTCCCCGTTCCCGATTTTGTTACACAACTGATTTAGAGTTGCTATAGTATTAAAGCAAACGCTATTGATGGTGACTGAGTTATCTCAAAAATTCTATATAACAATCCTAAATCATTTATAGCAAATAACCTGTTGAAACTCCGTTTCGTGGATCGCACGATCTATCGAGATCCCCGGCATCTTGGAAATGCCGGGGATCTTATGCCACCCTTCACTGGAATGAAATTTTGCTGTGAATCGTTTAGGACTGCTATATGTCGCGTGTTATACTGTGATTTTTTCCATATTCCAAAGTATCGATCGCTCGTAAAATTGCAAGATGAAACTTCCCTTAGAAACTCAAAAATTCATAATTCGTCAATTTCAACCGCAAGATCTGACAGGGTTTTTAGCGTTTATGTTAGATCGAGAATCGACCGAGTATTTGATGTTTGACGAAGAACAGAAAACTCAAGACGGCGCGACAGCACTGTTCGAGGCTGTGTGTGCTTCTTATGACTCTCCCGATCCGATAGGTTCCTATGCAATTGCTGAAAAACAGTCGAACAATTATGTCGGTTCTTGTGGATTTGCACCCTACGATCGCGGAATTCTAGAATGCTATTATAGTATCAACAAAGAGCGCACCGGAGAAGGAATCGCCACAGAAATCGTAAAGGTTTTAGCTGAAACGCTATCGAAAGATGCTGAAGTTCGAGCCTACTGCCATCCTGAAAATTTCGCAGCTCATGCAGTCGCTAAAAAATGTGGATTTATGCCAATGGGAATCCATAAACATAAACACTTTAACGCGGAAGGCGAGTTATTTATCTACAAACGCCGCACGTCACGATAAAGGGTGCATCTCAATTCTGCGATAAGTATAAATACTTAAAGGAGTAAATCCCCTTCTAGCAGTCCTTGAGGAATATATTGACAAATTGCCGAACTTGTGTATTTGCAAAAGTGAGATGCACCCACGATAAACGTGCGACTACCCGGTTCTCAAACTTTTACGAAGATAACTTTTGCACCTCCAGCAGCAGGAGCCGCGACAGACCATGAATAACGAGCGATCGCCATTGACTGACGCCGAACTGTGAAGAATTCGCGATCGAGTGTTAGACGATAGGTTTTGGCTGGAGTGCGATCGGGATGAGCCTTCAAACAAGAGAAATTCATAAAATTTAAAATTTTATTCCGACTCTAATTCAAGGCTATTACATTCATTTTCAGACTGTTGCTGACTGTGATAATTAGGCTCATACTTTTGGCAGTCACCACAAGGATCCATATTCTCAGGAAAAATATCGCTAGAAGAACCATTGATTACATCTTCGTTTTCATACAAATATTTACCTAAAGCCGACCACCAGTGCGGGCATTTTCGAGAAAAATGATATTTTAAATTTTTTATGCCAATAAATTCTCCTCTTAAAGGTTTGAGTTCACCAAACATTGAGGTATAGTTTTGAGTTTCTTTTAGTTTGATAGAGATTTGTTCTAAAAAGCGAACAAAGTTTTGTATGCTGTATATATCTTTGATAGACATTTGACGTTTTTCAAGTTGTTTAGTTTCTTGAATTAGAGTCTCTATAAAATTTTGAGACGGGATCTCTACTTCCATCAGTCTCGTTAATTTTTCTATATGAAGCTCAATTTGTGTTTGTGTATCTTGTGACTTTTGTTTTTGCTTGTTTTGTATTTCGTATAATTTTTTGTAGTGATTTCTCTTTTCTTCTGCTATTTCTCGTGAAAACCAATCTGTGTTCGTCTTTACTTCTCCCCAAAATTCTGCTAGTGCTTCTTTGTCTTCAATTCTACCAAATGCTAAATCCTCAATTAATCTCATGCAAACTTCTAACTTAGCTTCAAGATTTATTTTTTCTTCTATAGATATTTGTTCGCTGTTATTATTATTTAGTGCCTCAATCAAAGAAACTAGTTTCTTATTGCACTCAATTTGTAGGTTGGCAACTTCATCGATGATATCGCCAGTGATTACAGAAGCAATCAAATGCGTTACAGTGTTAAAAGGAAATTTATATTTTGCTCTGAATCCTATAAACAGCCAGTTAATAGTAGTTTTGACAAGGAAGATTAAAACTTGAATAAAATTTATTGGTTTTTCAAAAAAATCAACGGTTTGGAGTTTATCCTTTAATAAACCACCAGTTCTGTCTGGATTTGAAATATAAATATTAAAAAGCTTGCCATTATCGTTTACCTGGTACTGATAAATATCTCCGTATACTGCTTGTGCAACCTGAGTATTTGAAGTATCGCTTACGTTTTGTTGCTGAGCTGGATTTTCTCTCGGAGTATCCATTGAAAGCAAGTATAAATGAGCGTTCTCAATTAAGATGAAATCGGGTCTTCGGAGTTTGTGATGATAAATGTATCCTAGACTACATAATGCTCGGTCTTCAATCGCTAAAACCCTCGGTATCACGTTATCTAGACACAAAAAATCACCGTATATCCCGAAGACCCATGAAATCATACAGGATTTGTCAGGAGCTGTGAGCTTACTTCACAGCTCCTGTTGACCATTTATGATTCAAGTAAAATTGATTATTGCTATACAAAATCTGTATTGTTGAACCCTAGCCATTGAGCTAGAGGATCGAGAAATGGATGAAGTAAATCGTAGGTAGCTTTAACAGATTTTGCGGATTCAACAACGCGGCGTAAATTACCCGCAATATTTCCCTTGTCAGGGTTTTCCTCTGCCGCTTCAGCCTTTGCTGAATGTAAGCGACTTACTGCTTTCTGTTTATCAGCTTCTGTTAATTCAGAGCTACGGACGATCTCCACTAACTTATCTAGTATGTCTACTATCTCTGCCACTGATAAGTCTTGATTTGATAAACTATTAGTATCTTGCTGCACTTGGGTTAAGTCTCTACCGGCTTGTCCTACTTGTCCAGAGACCGAACCGTGAATACTTTGAGACTGCGTGGGTTGTGAGGGGTGTCCGTCTTTTTCTTTCTTCTTGCCAAATCCGAACATAAACACAAATCCTTTGTTTTCTATGAAACTACTTAAAGTCAGCATATAGAATAGCATATTTCAAGTTAACGGGCTACGATCTTGCCCTGATGCTGGCGTACTCTCGTACAAACCAATCAACGGATCGGTGTTCGTACTCGATCGCCCCTCAACCTAACCTCTCCCCAACTCCGCGATGATTGCCCAACCCGATCGCATCCACCTCACTCCTGAAGAATACCTCGCCGCCGAACGCGACTCTCCCATCAAACATGAATATCACGACGGCGAAGTCCAGGCTATGGCAGGAGAGATCGATCGCCACAACCTCATTACTGGTAATCTCATCGCCTTAATTTTCCCCGTTGCACGTCAACACGGATGTCAAACCTATAGCTTGAGTATGAAAGTGCGGATCGAAACGCAAAATCGGTTTTACTATCCCGATTTACTCGTCACCTGCGACTCGCGCGATCGCGATACTCGCTACTACAAACAACATCCTAAACTCATCGTCGAAATTCTCTCCGAAAGTACCGAAGCCTTCGACAGAGGCGACAAATTTCAACACTATCGCCAACTCGAAAGCCTCGAAGAATACATTCTCGTCAGTCAAACTCATCCCGCCGTCGATGTCTTTCGTCGCACGGGCGATCGCACTTGGGAATTTCAACCCTATACTGTTGGTGAAACGGTTCGCTTTGCCAGTCTCGAACTCGACTGTGCGATCGCTACGATTTACGAAGACGTAACCTTTGTACCTCCAGCAGCAGAAGCCGCGACAGACAATGAATAGGGTACATCTCAAAAATGTAAATCTATACGAGAGAATAAGGATTTCAGCCTCCAATTCTCATGTTTTTGCAAAACTGAGATGCACCCAATGAATAACTAGCGATCGCGATAACGATTAGATCGCTTCTAAACTCAAAATCAAGCCATTCTGTAATTTGTCATGACTCAGACCACGATTCACATTACGCCTGACGGACAAATTCTCATCCCCCAAAGCCTGCGCGATCGCCTTAACCTCA
>NZ_JAQNCQ010000004.1:0-2878 GCF_028368005.1 Geitlerinema sp. CS-897
CTTCTTCGCCTCTTCCGAAGCCAAGAACTTCTCGAGTTCCGTCAGCGCGTCCGCATCCACCTTCGTCTGCATCGGACAGAACTTCGGTCCGCACATCGAGCAGAACTCAGCGGTTTTGTAAATATCCGCCGGAAGGGTTTCATCGTGGTACTCCCGAGCGCGATCGGGATCGAGAGCCAACTCGAACTGCTTGTTCCAGTCGAAGTTGTACCGCGCCGCCGAGAGTTCGTCGTCACGATCGCGCGCACCAGGACGATGGCGGGCAATATCCGCCGCGTGAGCCGCAATCTTATACGCAATCAACCCTTGGCGAACGTCTTCGGCGTCCGGTAAACCCAAGTGTTCCTTCGGCGTGACATAGCACAGCATCGCCGTACCGTACCAACCGGCCATCGCCGCCCCGATCGCCGACGTAATATGGTCGTAACCCGGAGCGATATCCGTCACCAACGGCCCGAGAACGTAGAATGGTGCTTCGCTGCACTCTTCCATTTGTTTCTTCACGTTGAACTCGATTTGATCCATCGGTACGTGACCGGGGCCCTCCACCATCACCTGAACGTCGTGTTCCCAGGCGCGGCGCGTCAACTGTCCGAGGGTTTTCAACTCTGCCAATTGCGCTTCGTCGCTGGCGTCGTGGGTGCAACCGGGACGCAGAGAGTCGCCCAGGCTGAAAGAGACATCGTATTTCTTGAAGATTTCGATGATGTCGTCGAAGTGGGTGTAGAGGGGGTTTTGCTTGTGGTGATGCAGCATCCATTTCGCTAGGATACCGCCACCGCGCGAGACAATCCCCGTGATGCGGTTGCGAACCAGGGGCAGGTGTTCGAGGAGGATTCCCGCGTGAATCGTCATGTAGTCCACACCCTGCTGGGCGTGTTTTTCGATGACGTTCAGGAAATCGTCCGCCGTCAGGTTTTCCACGCTACCGTGGACGCTTTCGAGAGCTTGGTACACCGGAACCGTACCGATGGGAACCGGGGAAGCTTTGATAATCGCCGTGCGGATGGTGTCTAAGTCGCCGCCGCCAGTGGACAAGTCCATGACGGTATCCGCGCCGTATTTCACCGCTAAGTTCAGTTTGTCAACTTCCTCGTCGATGTTGGAAGAGTTGGGAGACGCACCGATGTTGGCGTTGACTTTGCATTTCGACGCCACACCAATACACATCGGTTCGAGGTTCGTGTGGTTGATGTTGGCGGGAATAATCATCCGTCCGCGCGCCACTTCCTCGCGAATCAACTCGGCGGGTAGGTTTTCCCGTTTGGCGACGTGGTGCATCTCTTCGGTGATGATGCCTTGACGGGCGTAGTGCATCTGAGAAACGTTGCTTTGGCCGCGTCGCTTAGCTACCCAGTCTGTACGCATATTGAATTTCCTCAAAAAACAGCTTCCCTTCGCCGGTACTAACCGGTCTCAGGTTCTAAGGGTGTAATCTCAGCCTGACGACTCAGGCACCCCTAGCTCGTTAAGTGTTGAACTTAAGTGTTGAATTGTAGCATTTTTTTCGTGAAAATGTGTACGGGGAGATGGACAACGAGGGGGCGATCGCCCTTGGGAAAGTTTTGATGTTGTCTGGGATGGGTTGTGATGAGTTGGAATAATTAGATATAATAACCTTCTCAGATTTGTTTGTGGATTTTCGATCGGGCGTTCTGTCGGTGATATTGAGTTTTGCAAACTTCAAGACTGACCGAAATTTGGGAGCAGTTTTAGAAAATTTGCTCGGGTGCATCTCAATTTTATAAAAACACGAAGCTCTGGGTAGGTTGAACTTCGGCAACGCTGCCGTCCACGGATGGAACGGAGTGGAACCCAACAGCCGATCGATCGAGCAGGTCAGCTTGTCTCCGATGAATTTACATTTTTGAGATGCACACCATCTACCTCACTGTTGTCAAAAAATGAGTTAAGTCGATTACTCAAGCTTGCCTCCGATCGCATTACATTTTTGAGATGAACCCATACGATCGCTCTGGCTGGTGTATATTTATAAGTTATCTGAGATCGCAATACAAAAATCTATTTTGTCAATGAATATTCATGAAAATTAGCATTTATCGTCAACGCGCGATCGCTATGTATTTTTAAAATTCAGTTAAATATTCTCGCTATTTTCTGCCTATAAACTAATGTCTGTTACTCTAAAAAGACGAATCTACAAAATTTTAGAAACGTCCGATCCCAACGTTCCCCTCAGTCGAGTTGACGATTTTATCGTTACAGTTTTAGTCGTTTTAGACGTTTTAGCGTTCGTCTTAGCGACCTCTGACACGATCGCCCAACAATACGATCGCTCGTTCGAGATCGTTGACTGGACAGCCCAAATTTTCTTTACCATCGGGTATCTTTTACGATTGTGGTCTTGTACGGCAGATCGACGATATCGATCGCCCGTCCGAGGTCGAATTCGCTACGGACTCACACCCTTAGCCATCATCGATCTCATGGCTATTTTGCCGTTTTACATTCTTCTAATTTTTCCTCAACTCAAATTCATACAATCGACACGCCTGTTTCGCTTGTTTCGCCTGTTAAAAATCAGCCGCTATTCTAAGTCACTACGAACTTTAGGGCGAGTTCTCGAATCAAAACGTCGAGAGCTTGTCATGACCTTGTTTTCCGTGTTAATTCTGTTAGTCTTTGCCTCGAGCCTCATGTTTTTTGCCGAAACCCAAGCGCAGCCAGAAGCCTTTCCCAGCATTCCAGCCGCCATGTGGTGGGGCGTAGTCACACTCCTGAGAGGGTGACAAGGTAGACGGAAGCCAGACGGGACAATTGTTTGAGAGAATAGAGGAGTCCCAAAAAAGAGGGTGGCGTTTGCGGCCACCCCAACAAAAAAATGCTACCGACATTCTACCAAGATTTTCTGCGCATC
>NZ_JAQNCQ010000050.1:0-3363 GCF_028368005.1 Geitlerinema sp. CS-897
CGATCGCGATCGAGCGGTTCGGTGGATAAGTAAACGTTCTTCCACTTCTCTTGAAATTCGGGAATGCGAGCCGCTTGTTCGGAGGTTAACACTTCCATGATGCGTTTTTAAACTATTTTTTAGAGCTATTTTAACCGACTTTAAAAAATAGAGTAATATTCGTCATGTTTCGTAATATCTAACGGCTTGTTTTTCCGTAAATTTACAGACGTGCCGAGTCCATCGTGTCGGGCAAATTCCACATCCGTCTCGCCGCTGCATTTCCGTAAAGATAGCGTTGTCCGAGAGACATTAACGGTTCTCCAGCATTTTGGGGTAAATTGCGATTTAACGGATCGGTGATGTCGTCTGGATTTCTCAGAAAATCGGTGACGAACACCACGGGGCGATCGCGATTCCAAAGTTCCTGTAACGCTGCGCGATCGATCTGATAGTCTGGCGGTTTCCCCGGAAACGCTGGCGGGATGCGATTGTCGCCGCCGTCAGTGAGAACGAAGACGATGGGATAGGCTACACCTGGTTTTCCACGAACCCAACCGAGAGGAAGTTCTTGGGAATTCAAACTCTCTTGAAATCCCTCGGGAAACAGTTCGGAAATCGAGATTCCGTCGCGATCGCGGTAATAACTCATCGCCCCCGCCGCCCCCAATTCTCGAGACCCTTCAAACGTCCAAACGGTGGTCGGATCGAGTTGAGTCGTCGCCGTTTCGATGAGGGTTTTTGAAGAACGTTCGTCGGCGAATTTTACAAATCCCTGCGTTACCGCCCCGTAGGTAATTACCATTCCCAAGGCGATCGCCACAAAGCTACGATAGGGACGACGGTTTAACAGCAACCCACCGCCGAGAAGACAACCGCTTCCCATCGCCAGGGCGATCGCCACGGCTTCGGAGACGATTTCGGGAAAATGCGGAGACAGCCATTTCGGAATTCCGACAGCGGCGACGCACAGCAACCCTCCCAACGCTGCATAGGAAATTCCCGCAAATTTTTGACCCCATAAATCGCCCCGACGACGACTCTGCGTCCACCACAAAGCACAGAGTAGCATCAACGGTGGAACGCTCGGTAAGCCGTAATACACCAATCGCGACGAAATTGGTAAAAACAAGACAATGGGCGCGGCGGCACCCATCGCTAAAATGGTTAGTGCGGTACTGTGCGATCGCCGAACTCGGGTGTTTTCCTGTTGCGTTTCTTGCCACAACATCGCCATTGCTTGGGGAATCGTCAACGCCCAGGGAATCCCCCACACCCAAGTTATGCCGATATATTCCAATCCTCCGACTTTCGAGACATTGTAATCGGGGGGATAGCGAGTGTCGGCGAGACGTTGCAGGTTTTCGTTGAACGCAAAGTATTGTAGAAATCCCGGATTTGCCCGTTCGACTGCCAAACTCCAAGGCAAGACGACTAAGATTAAAATGAGGACGCCCCAAGGCAAGCCTAACGCCGAAAATACGCGAGTTGGCGATCGCGTGGCGACGACACCCAAAACAGCTAAGGCAGGAAACACCAGCATTGAGGGGCCTTTTGTTAAAACGATCGCCCCCAGCAACAGCCAAAAGGCAATGCGGTATTTTCGATGGTCAGTATCTCCCGTCAGTCGCCAGAGACAATAGTAAGACGCAAACAGCAGCGAACCGAGAAAAACGTCAATTAACAGTTGATGAACGAAGATAAACCAACCGCAGGCGGTGGCTAACATTAAAGCGGCAATTCGCCCCGTGGCAGGGGTTCCCAAGTCTCGCCCCCACTTCCAGGCGACGACAACCCCCAACCAACCGGCGATCGCTAACGGTAATCTGGCGGCAAATTCGTGGATTCCGAAGAGGCTGTAACTGGCTGCGATCGCCCAATACAAAAGCGGCGGTTTGTTTAAATAGGGTGAGCCGTTGAGTGTCGGAGTAATCCAATCCCCCCGTAACACCATTTCTCGGGCAACTCCGGCAAAATGTCCTTCGTGGGGTTCGTACAGTCCGTAACTCCCCAAGCCGATCGCGAGAATTGCCAAAGCTGCAATTAATATAACGCCGTCTCCCCAGGCTGCCAGTTGCTTTCGGAACACGTTTTCCCCAATATATGCTGACGGATCGATTATCGACGATTAATGGCGAACTAGGCGATCGAGTGTTGCTGCCATGACATCGTGGGTTTGCCCGGAAACACTGAAAACAAGGGCTTCGCGATAGACGCGTTGGGCGGGGTGGTGGCTGGCATTGGATGCCCCGCTGGAGGCGGAAACGGCGGCGGTGGCACATCGAACGGCTAAATCGATCGCCCAGGCTCGCAGTTTGAGGCGATCGTCGTAAGATTTAATGGATTCGAGTTCGGCGTCGAAGATGGCGTGGCGACAGTCGCTGAGTTCGCGATCGAGGTTGTCCCAAGCTTGGCGGATAAAGGGTAAGGATTTCTTGGCGGCGACGTCGGCGAGGACATCTAAACCGCCTCGGGCGCATCCGAGGGCGAAGAAGCTATGATGGAGTACGTTGGTTTTGCTGTTGGACTCCATCCAGTTGGGGGGTTTGACGAACAAAACCTCGTCTTGGCTGAGAAACCAGTTTTCCACGTTGGCGGTGACGGTATTCGTGGAAGTTAAGGCAGCCATCGCCATCGGTTCGCTAAATGCGATCGCCCCACCGTCGGGTTGTTGGCTGTTGGTTAAGGGCATCATTCCAAATAGGGAACTTCCATCGGGAAGCATCGCCCCCACGACGAAGGTTTCAAAGAAATTCCATCCCGTCACCCAGGGAACGAATCCGTTGAGGCGATAGCCCCCTTCGACGGAAACTGCTGTCAGGGGAGGGTTTCCACGACGCCGTAGTTGGGAGAAGCCAACGCCGACTAAGCGTTTTCCGCTGGCTAAGTTGGGAAGATAGGTTTGTTTTAGCGTCTCGTTGCGACTTTTGGCGAGCATGGCGGCGGCACTTTGATGTTGGGTTTGTAAAAATGCCAACGCCCCGGAATAGCGAGTGATGGTTTCTTGGAAACGGCGGAACGCTTCGGGATTGTCTGCACGTAACGAGAGTAAAGAGCGATCGCCTAAGCCTTGTAAGGCGTGACGCAAGGCTTCGGGATTGCGATCGATCTCGTTGGCGTTGGCTGCGACGTTCTCTCGTAAATAGGTTTCGGCGAGATCGAGGGGGGTTTGAATGGCGGTCATGTTATAAAGATTTATCGCAGTACGTTGAAGATTGCCGTTTATCGAAAATTTTGGGTCTAATACCAAATCCTGTTTCCAAACCTGCTAAACTTTTAAGCCGCAAATTCCAGCCAATGATAGTTCGTTAAATCCCGAATCTCTTCTTGCATCTGTTCTTGAAGGACACAGCACCTTTTCCCCAACACTTCTTCAAGTTCCTC
>NZ_JAQNCQ010000051.1:0-11069 GCF_028368005.1 Geitlerinema sp. CS-897
GGCTTCGTAGGTGACGCTGGTTCCGCCGCGTCCGAGGGGGCGAACGATGCGATAGCGATCGGCGACGATGTCTTCGCTGCGGTGTAAGTCGTCCATTTCCATCTCAAACGCGGCTACGATCCCGATTCTGGTTATAGCGCAGGATTAAAAATGTTAACAAACGTATCCAAATTTTGCCGGGAGCGATCGCCATTGTACGATCTCTACCGTTCTACGATTTTGAGAAAAAACGCTGAATCACCCAAAAAACTTACAATTTCAAGAAGTTTGACGGTCGAGATTTTAGCAAATCGCGATCGCCTGACAGTATTAAAAAACGTATCTAAATTTAAAGCTCCGTTACGATTTCGGGGTGTGGGGATCGATTGGGAGAATTCCAGTGATACCTTGAGGAAACTGAAATTTCAGTGTGAATTGTCGTTTAAAAACGCCGCGTCCGGCGAGTTGAGAAATGTACGATAAAAACACGCAAAAAGATCCCGTCGTCGCTGCTGTCACCGCCGGATTGGGAGCCGGTGTCGCCACGTCGTTCGCTGTCAGCCAAGGACAAAGTCCGTGGGTCGCCCTCGGAATTACCGCCTTCGCCGTCGTCGTGACCTTGTTAATCGATCGCGCGGGCTTGATTTAGGAAAATTGTTCGACTCCATTTAACTGGCGTTTGGGGAACGAGCGCCACAACTTGCGAAACTCCGTGCCATACTATGGGTGTTTCTCGCGGCCGTTTCTCGCGAAATCCCGAGTGTGGCTGTTTTTTTTCGCAAGTTCGATGAAGGATATGGCTGTTTTTGCAGGCTTAACCCTCGTTCGCTGCTGTCCTCAATTCCCCAAGCAGGGCGGCGGGAACCCCAAAACACTTCCGTTCGGCGTCGCGTTCGCCCTGTCGAGTTGGGTCGTTTTGGCCGAACCGGGGGTATCGCAGACGTTTCGCTCTCTTCCCCCCTCAAACGCTGCGGCTGAAGTCGAGACGCGTTTGGCGCAAACGCAACGGCCGACGCTCGAATTCGGCGATCGCGGTTCGGACGTTTTCGACCTCCAACAGCGGTTGTTCGAGCTGGGGTATTTAAAAGAACAGCCGACTGGAGTGTTTGGCATTTTAACCCAAGACGCCGTTTTGAACTTCCAAAACGATAACGGTTTACTGGTTGACGGTGTCGTCGGCGATACGACTTGGGATGTCTTACTGCGCCTGTCGTCGTTCGTCCCGAGTCCCGTCGGCGTTTTTCCCCAAGACATCTGGCCTTATGGCGATACGCTGGTTTTACGACCGGGCGATCGCGGCGAATTCGTCAGAACGCTACAAGCCGCCCTCAACGAAATCGGTATCGGTCGAGTCGTCAGAACGGGGGGAATCGACGAAGATGGGGTTTACGGGTCGCAAACCGAAGACGCCGTCGCGGTATTTCAGCAAATTTACAACATCGACGCCCCCATTCCTGGAGAAGTCGATACGACGACGGCCACTTATCTACAACGGATTTTAGAAGGTTCGCTCGATCTCGTCGGACGGCCGGGTGCTTACAGCTTAGCGCAGGGAGATTCGGGGTTTTTGGTCTGGGAACTGCAACGGGTGCTGTCGGAAACGCCGCAGGAGTTCGCCCCCACTTTGACCTACTACAGCGGACCTTTAAACGGTCAGTTCGATTTTGCCACCGAACGGGCAGTTCGTCAGTTTCAACGGGACAATCGTTTGTTGCAAACGGGAGTGGCGAACCAAGAAACTTTGGAAGTGTTGTTTGAAAACCACAATTACGTGGTCGTCGTCCCCTTGTCTCGCAACCGATCGCTTGCTGATTCCCTCGACGACGTGCGAGAGGCGATCGCGGATCTCGATTGGTTTTACAACTTCAACATTCGCGAGTTGACTTTGTTCGACGATAGCCGCGGCCCTTACGTTCAGGTGGGACAGTACCGAGTGCGATCGGACGCCCAGGCGAGAGTGGACGATTTGCGAGACGAGGGACTCTCAGACGCGCGAGTGGTGTATTTCCGCAATCCCTTCGATCGCCGTCGGATATCGAGGGCGGAATTTGAGGCGCGATACGGGTCTTAGGGGGACGATCGGGTTTTCTCGATTTCTTAATTTACGACGTTCCCCGATCGCGCGATCGAGGAACGTTACTCGTAAGCTGATGGGATTTCTACTGATTTAATACCTCTTTTTTATGTTGGGGGGCTGCGACGATACGAGCGACGTCTTCTAACATTTCATCAGACACTCCCATTTCTTTAAGGGTTGTCATCAAATTTTCGGCGATCGCGTCGAAATGCGACTCGTTCAAGCCTTGTTTTTCCACGAGTTCTTTGTGTGCTTCTCGCATATACCGACCGTCATAGCGATCGGTTCCCCCTAAAGCGTAGGTGAGAAAGGCTTTTTGATGCGCCCGTTGTCGAACCATGTCTACATCGGTAAAGAACGATGCAACTCGCTCGTCTTTTAACACGCGATCGTAAAATCGATTTACTGCTACGTCAATGGCTTCTGAGCCGCCGAGTTGTTCAAATACAGTCGTCATGGTTTTTCAATTTCAAGCTTTACGTTGCCCGATTTGGCACGGGTTCAGGCTATCCTGACAGACGATAGGCTGGCTTTGACTTAGGTCAAAACTGAACGAGAAAGATAAATTTTGTTGGATTGCTCGAGGTGTGCATTGAGGCGATCGCCATTTCAACGTTAGGCACTTGAGAGATTGACAAATAAGCAAAAACATGGTAATCGATTGGCAACTTTAGCTGGCAACTTTAGCCGAGCGACTAATCTCTCCATTCCACTCCTGGGAACGCCTTTCCAGCTATAAGCGGGCAGGGGCCCCGCGCTGTACCGCTTGCGGTCAGCGTCGGGAGGAATGCCCGCACGGGTTGATGCCGTATTCATAACCATCCTGTTTGTGAATTACATGAATTTGCGTTTTAGCTGTTAAATCGAGCTGCCTTCCCCCGAAGGGACGCAGGGCGGGAGGGCGTTTTTCTCTCACTCCGGCGATCGCCCCCGTCCACTGTCCGCGATATTTCCCGTTCGGCACGATCGCTCGCACGATGTCGCCTGCCTGCAAACCGTTGACCTGCGCTTTCGTTTTCCTCACGGCGCGGGGGAATCCGTAACGGTCGATGAGGGTACGAAATCTCGTCGAACGACCTTTACTCAAGATCGCCATTGGGGTTTCAGTTGCTAAATGTAGTGATGGCGTCTCTCCTACACAAGCAGCATCGAGCCAGTGAGCTTTCGGTAACCCCAATCGAGTGCGGTTGAACTTGGTCTGTCCGCCTGTTCCCACTTCGACAGGCAAACCCGTCTCTTTCAACTGTTGGTACAGTTTCCACCGAGTCGCGTTGACCGCCGCCGCATCTTTCAATGGGGTTTTGGCCTGTTTTAAAATGCGATTGAGAACGGATGGTTTACCCAACAGAAACTCTCGAACGTCGCGGTTGCCTTTGGACTGGTTGCAGGGACGGCACGACAGGGTGAGATTGGAGACGCGATCGCTCCCTCCCTTCGATTTGGGATGAATGTGTTCGACCTCTAACGGTACGTTCTCAACTCCGCAGTAGGCGCACTTTCGACCCCACTTTTGCAACAGGTACTCCCGAACCTCGTAGCCAAACAATTCGCCTTGCTGGTACTCAGCCCCACTGATTTCAGGGTTTTGGAGTTTCTGGGTGTCGAACCGCACGAGTTCTTGAGAGATCGATGCAATGGGACAAAGTTTTCGTAAACGGTTTACCCACGTCAACGTGGTTTCGACCCGATGGTTGAGAGACGGTGGAAGCCAACCCTTCGGACGGGTGCGGTTGAGAAACCGAGGCTTGCGGTATCGCGTTTGGCGGTTCCGACGATTCCGACGACAGGTACGACGGGTTTCCAATTTCGCTTGAATGCGATCGCCTCGGTGTTGTAATTCTGCGCCCCAAACGAGTTTGTTGCGATTTACGATGGCGAGTCCGGTGGTTTGGGAGCCGGGGTCTATCTTGAGTTGGCTTTCGGGCGGCACGTCGCCCACAGCACGATTTAAAACGATGGTGAACGGATAGCGCCTGTAAACTGCCGCTTTTCCCTTGGCTAACAGTTCCCTAGCCCGTGCGGGGTGGCACGGTGCGAGGGGCTGTCGCTTCGTATCGAGTACGAAAACGTAGTTGGTTTTAGACATTTCTGTCTACTCCTATCGCTTCGGCGACGTAACGTTTGCCTCGGCAATGTTATCGAGGCTTGTGAGGTCGGTCGCACTGCCTTAACCCGAGTAAAGCTGTTTAACGACCGACGACAGAGCAACAAGCTGGCTAACTTATCGGTGTCGTGACCTCGATAACGTAGTCCGTAAAAGACTTAGCCTGGTCAACTGTCGGGCTTTTCAAGCCCGCACTGTACCCGAAGGGTCAGTGTCGGGTCGTTGACCGTCGTACCCAACCCTCTTCACTCACGGAAACCAAAAACGCCCCGTTCGGACTGAACCGGAGATCGCGCAGGCGAGAACCCATCGCCTCGAAAACGCCAGAAACGCCGCCTTTCCACGTCCACAACCGCACCGTTCCCGCCTCGTCTCCCGTGGCGATCGCCAACCCATCGGGACTTAAGGCGAGACTCGAGATCGGCGCACCGTTGTCAAAAGAGATTAGCGATCGCGCGTCGCCGTTTTCAACTCGCCACACCGTCACCGTTCCCGCCTCGTCTCCCGTCACCAAAATCTCCTCACCAAAGGCGAAATCCGTCGCGGATAGGGTTCTGACATCGACCCCGCGATCGTTCCACAGTTTCAAGGTGCGATCGCGTCCGAGTGTCGCCAAAAGTGCGCCGTCGTCGCTGAAACCCAGCTTTTCAACCCAAGAGCCGTGAACGAGCGTATGCTGGGATTGCAGGCGATCGCCCGCGACCCGATACAGTTCGACTGTTTTGTGAACGTCATCGATCTCGAACGCTTCGTCTGGCGTCGTTAACGCCGCTGCAATTCTCGAACTGTCTCGACTGTATTCGACGACGCGTACCGGAAGACTGTGAGACACCGAATCGAGACGCGTTCCATCGCGTCCCCACAACTCGAGGGAGTAAGCCGCAGCGGTGGCGAGGGTTCGTCCGTCGGGACTGAAACAGACATCCCACACCGAACTGTCGGCGTCAAACTCAAATAAAGGGCGAAACGACAACGTCTGTACGATATCTCGAGAAGGAAGGTTGGGGGACATCGCGCCAGACACGACGGAAACCCCCACCATCCCCACACCCCAAGGAACGATCGCGGCGATCGCACCGAACAGCCACTGACCTCGAATCGTTTTGTCCATCAACCTCAAACTCTCCAAAACGCGTTAGCTTCACCGTAGCCAGGAGATCCCCGAAATCGAGAGAAAAAACGGTCACTTTCTCGATCGCCCCCAACATCGACCGTCAAAATTCAGGTTTTCCCTCGACTTCGATGGAAGCCGAACCCGCAAAACCGCTTTCAAAGCGGGTTGGCTTTCACTCCACCGTCAAAAACCGACGTGAGATTTGCTACTATCAAAAAGGCAATCCTCTCGTAACCCCTAACTAACGTGGAGGATCGAGATTTAGCAGAATTTGGAGGTTAGCGCGACGGCGTGGAGAACTCAAACGCTCTCAACTCAGATCGACTTCGCCTCGCGATCGAACAGTCTCCCGTGGCGATCGCGCTGTTCGACCTCCAGACGCGACTCGTCGCCTGTAGCAATTCATGGCGGAAAGACTTCGGCCTCGGCGATCGCGATCTCGCGGGTTTAAGCTATAAAGACCTCGTTTCCCACACGCCCAAACAGTGGCAAGATGCCTATCGGCGCACGCTACAAGGCTACACCAGTTCCTGCGAACCTCACCTGCTGACGCTTCCCGACGGAACCGCCACATGGATGCAGGGAAAGCTAGCCCCGTGGCGAGACGAAACGGATAGCCTCTGTGGGGTAATCTGGACAACAGAGATGCTCTCCGAAGCCGAACAAGCAGATTTCGGCTGGGGTAACGTGTTTAAACTCTCTCCAGACCTACACTGCATCGCAGGTCTCGATGGCTATTTCAAAAGGCTCAACCCCGCTTGGGAACTCGTTCTCGGATATAGTATCGAAGACTTGAAGTCGCGGCCGTTTGTCGAACTGGTACATCCCGACGATCTCGAACGCACCCTCGAAGCGGCTCGAACCCTCGTTGAAGGGGGCGTCCACGAAACCTTTGACAATCGCTATCGCTGCCAAGACGGTTCTTATCGCTGGTTGCAGTGGACTGCGATTTCTCTGGTCGAACAGCAACTGATCTACGCAGTGGCTCGGGATATCACGCGACGCAAACACACTGAAATCGCCCTGCGGGAAAGTGAAGCTCAACTGCGTAAAAAAGCGAACCATCTGTCTCAAACGCTACAAGAGTTGCGCCAAACTCAGATGCAGTTGATGCAAACTGAAAAAATGTCGAGTTTGGGACAACTCATCGCCGGAGTCGCTCACGAAATCAACAATCCGGTTAATTTTATTTATGGAAACCTGGTTCACGCCAAAGAGTATACCGAAGATATTCTCGGGTTGTTGCAGTTGTATCAAGATTGCTACAGTAACCCGAGTCCTGAAATTCAGGACGAAGCCGACGCCATCGATTTAGAGTTTTTGGTAGACGACTTACCGCAGTTGTTGTCGTCGATGATGGTGGGGGCGAATCGGATTAAGGACATCGTGGCGTCTCTGCGAAACTTCTCTCGCATGGACGAAGCGGAAATGACGCAAATCGATTTACACGAAGGTATCGACAGTACGCTGACGATTTTACAAAACCGCATCAAGGCCAAACCCGACCGTCCTGCGATCGCGATCGTGAAAGAGTACAGCGATCTTCCTAAAATCGAGTGTTTCGTGGGGCAGTTGAATCAGGTATTTATGAATATTATTAGTAATGCGGTCGATGCTCTCGAAGAACGCGATCGCGATCGCACGTATCAAGAGGTCGAAGCTAGTCCGAGTTCGATTCGTATCTGTACTGCCAAACATGGTGATAATGCAGTTAGCATCCGCATTATCGATAACGGTCCGGGGATTGAAGAAACAATTCGCGATCGCTTGTTCGAGCCGTTCTTCACCACGAAACCGATCGGAAAAGGAACGGGTTTGGGACTGTCGATCAGCTATCAAATCATCACGGACAAACACGGCGGAACCCTAACCTGTCGTTCTGTTGAAGGAGAAGGAACAGAGTTTGAGATCGTCATTCCAATCAATCAAATTGATAATTGAGAGGGAACGGGGAACGGGGAATAGGTTTCTTCCCCTCATCCCATCACCCCATCACGCGATCGAATATCCCGCTTCAGTAATCGCCGCTTTGACGGCGTCTTCAGATTGTTGGGTTTCGATCGCCACAGTTTTCTGGTCTAAATCCGCTTCGACTTTGGCGGAGTCGTCGAGTTGGCGAACGGCTTTCGTAATGGTGTCCGCACAAGCCGAACACGCCATGTCAGGAACCTTGAGTTTTAGCATGGGTTGACCTTGTATCTATACGTATCGACATTATCGAGCAACGGCGACGGACTCGAGAATCCCTTTAAACAGAGCCAATCCGTCCGTTCCGCCAACGATCGCATCGGAGGCGCGTTCGGGGTGTGGCATCATGCCTATCACATTTTGTTTGTTATTGCAAATTCCTGCAATATTATTTAACGAACCGTTTGGATTGGCCTCGTCCGTCACCTCTCCCGTCGCAGAGCAGTAACGAAACAGAACTTGTCCGTTATCCTCGAGTTGCGCCAGAGTGTCGGCGTCGGCGTGATAGCGTCCTTCACCGTGGGCGACGGGAAGGACGATAGGGCGATCGCTCCGGTAATATTGCGTCCAGAAAAGATCGGTACGTTCGACTTTTAGCGGGAGGCGATCGCAAATAAAGTGAAGGTTGCGGTTGCGAACCAACGCACCGGGAAGCAATCCCACCTCCGTAAGAATTTGGAAGCCGTTGCAAATCCCGAGGACGTATTTTCCCTGACGGGCGTGTTCGACCACCGAAGGCATAATGGGGGAAAAGCGAGCGATCGCACCACAGCGGAGATAGTCCCCGTAACTGAAGCCACCGGGAATCACCACCACGTCCACATCGCCGAGATCCGTGTCGCGGTGCCAAATTTTACGAGTCGGCTGTCCGAGAATCTCTTGCGTGACGTAGACTACATCGCGATCGCAGTTCGAGCCGGGGAAGACGAGAACGCCAACCTTCATGGGCGAACCTCCTCAGCCATCGCACTGACCTCGAAACGATAGTTTTCGATCGTAGGATTGGCTAAAAGGCGATCGCACATCAAATCGACCTTCTGTCTGGCGTCGGCGTCGTCGTCGGCGTCTAAGGTCAGTTCGACGTACTTTCCAATGCGAACGTCACCGACTCCCTCAACACCGAGTTGTTGCAGTCCCGAGCGAACCGCCGTCCCTGCCGGATCGAGGACAGAGGGTCTGAGGGTAACATAGATTTGAGCTTGATAACGTTGACTCACAGCAATGCCTGGAAAAAGATTAGCAGAGGTGCTACCGCTTACACTTACATGTGACATCCTCCCGACGCTGACCCTACGGGTACAGCGCGGGCTTCCCAACCTCACGATTGGGTATTCCTGCCCCACGCCACTTATCTAGGTCATAGACCCCCGACAGACCGACGCTCGACTCGAATGATGCCGAACCGAGTTCGGCATCCGCTCGCTCGACTTGGCAGGCGGTTTCCGTTCCCCAGAGTCCCTGGGCTACTACGTTCTCTAGTCCACGATGCAAAACCATCTCGGCTGCGGCATGGTCACGATGCGTTCGATACCCACACTCAGGACAATAATGCTCTCTGACCTCCAACCCTTTCCTGACAGTAGCCAGACAGTTGGGACAGGTTTGACTGGTGCCGTTGGGGTCAACCTTGGCAAAGTAGACCCCGCGCTTCCAGCACACCCATTCGGTCAGAGACAAGAATTGTCCAAAAGCAGCATCCACACAATCTTTTCGCAGCATTCCCCGCGTCAACCCTTTGGCGTTGAGGTCTTCTGCAAAGATGGTTTGCGCTTGGTCGCAAAGCTGGTGAGCCGTCTTCAGATGGAAGTCTTTGCGACGGTTGGCAATCCGATGGTACATTCTAGCCACTTCGATTTGCGCTTTTTCCCAGTTCTTAGATCCCTTCTGTTTTCGAGCCGCTCGGCGTTGCAGCAATCTCAGCTTGCGTTGCATCGACTTGAAAAACTTGGGAGACTCCTGGTAGCTGCCATCAGATACGGTCAAGAATCGTTTCAACCCCAGATCGATCCCAATCGCTCGACCGTGGGGCGGAACATCGGGAACCGATACGTCCGACTCGATGGTGACAACAACATACCATTGTGTACCCCGCACCCTGGACAGCACCCTTACCTGCTTCACTTTGAACCCGTCAGGGATGGGGCGATGCAGGTTGATAGACACCTCTCCTATTTTTGGCAGCTTGATAGCAAGTCCATTGATAGGATTGGCTTTAAACTGGGGAAACACAAAGGACTTGAATTGACCAAACTTTTTGAAACGCGGGAACCCATGCCCCCGTTTCTGAAACGCTTCCCAGGTATCATGCAGTCTGCGAATCGTAGTCTGCAACACCTGAGAATGCACCTTACCCAAATACAGAAACTGCTTCTTAGCTTTGGGCAGGTTGTTTTGCTGACGGTGGTAAGACGGAAATGGTTCATCGGCAGGAATGATGTATTCCTTCTCCAGGGAACATCGGTCTACTGGACACTTACGCGAAGCCATCCAGTCTTTGAGTTCGCGCAAAGCGTAATTATACACGCCTCGGCACGTCTCAAGCCACCCCAGCAATTCAGTTTGCTGGGCGGCATCTGGATAGATTCGGTAGGTGTAGTTCATCGTCAGCATACCTACAGCTTACCACAGACGATATCTAATGGTAAATGCTTGTCTCGTCCCCATCGAGGGGAATCGACTTTTCAAGGGGAGTCCATGTTGTTGCTGAGCTTGTCGAAGCATCCTGACGCTGACCTTTCAGGTGCAGCGCGGGACTTATAGCTCCCCGAACCCCTCATGAGTTAAGTTACATCTTAAGTTATATCGGATCGAACCCACTCCGAAAGCACTCTAAACAAAGCTGTTACCCCAGAAGCAGGTTCGGCGACAGCGATCGAACTCCGAGTCACGCATTGCGAGGGAACTCCGTTCCGCTTCGCGATCGAAGCAATCCAAAATTGACTAATGAAAATCCGGCGTACCCGCTCCCAAGAAAAAATTCTCGATCTTCTCAATAGCCAAAAGCGATCGCTCTCGGCTCAAGACATCTACGTCGAACTCCGCAAGCGCAACCAGAGTGTAGGCTTAGCCACCGTGTACCGAGCGCTCGAGGCCCTCAAACTCGAAGGTTTAGTACAAGTCCGAACCCTCGCCAGCGGAGAATCGCTGTACTGTCCTCCCCACCAGGACAAACACCATCTAACGTGTTTGCAATGCGGTGAATCGATTCCTCTCGGTGAATGTCCCGTGCGCGATCTCGAAGAACGCCTTCACGCCCAACACCGATTCAAGATCTTTTACCACACCCTCGAGTTTTTCGGACTCTGCGAAAGCTGTCTGCAAGCGGAAAAATCCGTTTGAGGGAACGGGAAACGGGGAACAGTTGATAGTTTCTCCCCATCTACCCTTTTACAGTCACCAGTGTCCTCTTCCCGGTTAACTTGTGAGGGGTTCGATGCCCCGAAAATTGACCCGCCACACAGATTTATCGGAGTTGTATTATAGTGGCAAATAAAGGAGGTGAGGGCGTTGATACACAAAGCGGTCAAAGTCAGAATCTACCCAACTGACGAACAGAAGCAGGCGTTAGCTCAGCACTTTGGCTGCGCTCGTTGGTGGTGGAATTATGCACTCAACCTGTGCAATACAACCTATAAAGAAACGGGTAAAGGATTGACCCGCAAAGCTCTTAACGCTCACCTTCCCAGTCTCAAGAAATCCGAGGAGACTGCTTGGCTATCAGAGTGCTACTCGCAAGTTTTACAAGCGACGACACTCAACTTGACAGCCGCCTTCAAGAATTTCTTTGATAAGCGAGCGAAATATCCTCGCTTCAAGAGCAAAAAGTA
>NZ_JAQNCQ010000052.1:0-4837 GCF_028368005.1 Geitlerinema sp. CS-897
CACTCGCTTCACAGGCTGTAACGGTGTGTCCCACCGCCAAAATTCCAATTCAATTGGAGTTTTAGGCAAACTTACTAACTTGGGTTTCGTTAGCCAGTTTAACCATTCACGTCCATTGTACTGTAAAGCCGCCCTAGAAGGCTTGCCCTGCTCGCACTGCTTGCACTGAGCTTGTCGAAGTGAGCTTGTCGAAGTGAGCTAAGTCGAAGGCTTGCCCTGAGCCAAGTCGAAGGGGGCGGGGTTTCAAACCCAAAATTTTCGATGAGGTTATGGGGTGATGAAAATTGCCGTACTCAGTGGTAAAGGGGGAGCAGGTAAAACCACTGTCGCCACGAATTTCGCTCTTTCTTTATCTAGCGTAGGAACGGTGCAACTGTTCGACGCGGACGTAGAAGAACCGAACGCGCGTCTGTTCGTCCGTCCGAATTTCGGCGATCGCAGCGAACCCGTTCGCCGTCGGGTTCCCGTCGTGAATGCCGAAAAATGTGCGTTGTGTCAAACCTGCGTTCGATTTTGCCAGTTTAACGCCCTCGCGAAGTTGGGCAACCGTATCGTCGTTTACCCCGAAGCCTGTCACAGTTGCGGGGGGTGCAAACAGGTTTGTACGGCGAACGCGATTTCCGAAGTCGATCGCGATGTGGGTGTATTGCAGTGGGACACCGACGTTTCGGGGATCGAATTTTGGCAAGGGGAGCTGTACGTCGGGGAAGAATCCGCCGTTCCTACGATTCGGGCGTTAATACAGCATATCGACGAACGCAAAATTGCCGTTCTCGACGCTCCCCCAGGAACCGCGTGTGCGGCAGTGGAAGTGGCCGCCAGCAGCGATTTTTGTCTGTTTGTCGCCGAACCGACACCGTTTGGCTTGCACGATTTACAGATGACCGTCGAGGCGATCGCCCCGTTCGACAAACCTTGGGGACTCGTTATCAACCGCTCTGAAGGGGCGGCCGATCGACCGCTCGAAGTCTACGCTCGAGCGCGGGGTCTTCCCATTTTACTGAAGATTCCGTTCGATCGCGCTTTTGCCGAACTTTACTCTCGCGGGATTCCCTTCGTCGAAAGATATCCGAGTTGGAAACTGCGTTTTCGAGACCTGTTCGATCGCATTCGATCGCCTCACCCGGTGAAGTTCTCATGAAAGAAGTCGTCGTCATCAGTGGAAAAGGTGGAACGGGAAAAACTACCGTGACCGCCAACCTCGCGGCCCTGGCCAACCAGTTCGTTCTCGCCGATTGCGACGTAGACGCCCCGAACCTCCATATTCTCCTCAACCCGAAAATTCTGGAAGAGAAACCGTTTTACGGGGGAAACGTGGTGGTTCGCCACAGCGATCGCTGCATTGACTGCGGCTTGTGTCGCGTGTTGTGCGAGTTCGAGGCCATCGCCGCAGACGGGGAGATCGATCCCATCAAATGCGAAGGGTGTAACCTCTGTGCGGTGAAATGTCCGATGGGAGCGTTGACACGAGTTCCCCAACACAGCGGAACCCTCTATTTTTCCGAAACCGATCGCGCCCCGATGGTTCACGCGAGACTGAAAGCTGGGGGCGAAAACTCTGGTAAACTCGTCACACAAATCAAGCGTATCGCGGCGCAGGTGGCGAAAGAGTACGGTTGCGAGTGGGCGATCGTCGACGGCTCGCCGGGAATTGGCTGTCCGACGATCGCCTCAGTGCGAGGTGCAGACGCAGCGTTAATCGTCACCGAACCCACCGTTTCGGGGTTGGCGGACTTAAAACGAGTCGTGCAATTGGTCGAACAGTTCCGCGTGCGGGCGTTTGTCATCATCAACAAATTCGATCTCAATTTAACGGTGACTGAAGAGATCGAAGCCTTTTGTTGCGATCGCGACATTGTCGTTCTCGGACGTCTTCCTCTGACTCAAGCGGTTGTCGAAGCGTTGCGACGGGGAGAATTGCTGGTGCGTCAAGGACGACCGAATCCCGTCGGCGATGAATTAAACGCCATCTGGAATCAATTAAACGCCTATCTAAGTTAAGTTTAGGCATTTTCTATTTTGGCTGTCTATAGGTTTCTAGAGACAACGTCTTGCGAAAAGGCAGTCTCGGGACCCTCAGTCTGTCAACCTTTGATATAATGTAGACGATATGTCACCTTGACGATCGCATTAATCTAGTCTTCAAAAGCCCGTGGAATCGATTCAGCTTTCCCTTTTCCCACAACTTGAGATCGAAGAAAAAAAGCCCAGACAAAAGCAGCCAAAATTAGGACGCTACGAGCGTATCAAGCGCGATCTCGAAAAAAATGATAACGATCCCTATAAATTATTTATAGATATCAGTCAGATCGAAAAAGGAAATTTTGAATATAATTTCATCGATCTGTTCTGTGGTGCAGGTGGAATGACCCAAGGCTTGCAACAGGCAGGTTATAAGCCTATCGCGAGTGCTGAAATCAGCCCGATCGCATCAGCTACTCATCAGCGCAACTTTCCCGACTGTCACCATTTTAATGGAGATATACACAGTCTGTCAGCCAAAGCATGGCTCGAAGCGATTGGTTCCCCTCCTATTCATGTAGTCGTTGGCGGCCCGCCTTGCCAAGGATTTTCAGTTGCTGGAAAAAGAGATCCGAACGACCCTCGAAATTTTCTCTTTCAGGAATTTATACGAATTGTAGCTGAACTTCAACCTTGGTATGTTGTTATGGAAAATGTACCGGGAATTTTGACTATGAAGAAAGGTCTCGTCAAAGAAGATATTTTCCAAAAATTTAACAGTATTGGATATTCAACGATTTCAGTTGCAATTCTAGAATCTGCCGAATATGGAATTCCTCAGATTCGTCCTCGTGCCATATTTATCGCCAATCACTTCGAGTTTCCCAATCCGTTTCCTCAGCCCCAACTTACACCGAATGAATACGTTCCTATTGAAGCGGCGATTGCAGATTTACCAGAATACAATCCACTTCCAGAGATTAATCACGAATGGACTCGACACTCACCGCAATATATGGAAAGAATAGCCCAAGTTCCTCCTGGCGGATCGTTATATAAATCCTATGCTGATGCTTTTAAACGTCAGTATTCAGGAAAACCGAGCATGACGGTAAAGGAAAATCACGGAGGAACTCATATCCATCCTTATCTCAATCGAGTCATTTCAGCTAGAGAAATGGCAAGACTTCAAACTTTTCCAGACGACTTTATATTTGAAGGAACGATGAAAAAAGCAATGTGGCAGATTGGCAACGCTGTTCCTCCTCGACTCGCTGAGTGTATTGGGTTGTCTCTATTTCCCTATCTTCGTAAACTTTCAATCTCTATAAATGAATCTAAAAGCAGACACCTCGACTAATTCAAGCTTATTGATAAAGGCTCTACTATTAGGTGCATCTCAATGTTGTAGAACGACCCCTCCGCCTTCAGCACTCAGCACCTCCCTTTAGCAAGAGGAGGATGGTTAGGGTTCCGATTGCAAAAGTGAGATAGTGAAATGCACCCCTACTATCGAGAATTGGCAACTAGATTTCAAGGGTTTCAGCCATTGGAGTTTGAGTCAGAATTAATTTCTCGAGATGCCCGAGCGTTGTTGAGATGAGTGTTGAGAGCCTTTCTCCAAGCTTCAAAGTCATACCAACCGCAACCAACACATCCTTTTTCGGCTTCAGAACCTCTTTGATGAGGAGATACCCAATTTTCACCCCCTTGATACCAGAACGCAATCCCAAACGGTTGTCCTCGTTTTTCTGTTTTGATACACCGTTCGCAGCTTCTAGACTTCAGAAGATTGTGGTTTCCCGAACTGTCTTTTTTGAGTAGTTGAAATTTTGATTTAATTTCATCATCACTCATTTCAGAGCTGAGATTATCTTCTGGCGCTCCCCATCGCTCCATAGGAAATTTATGATCGATAACCAATTCATGTTCAGCTCGCTTTCTTTGCTCAATTACATCTCGATAATCGTAAAAATTTAATATTTTTTTTGCAAGCTTTTTGGGAATATTGGTTGCTGCATTAGATTGTTGAAGTCTCCCAGTCCATCGATCGTGACGAGTTTTTACTTGACAGATTTTACAATGTCGCATCTCTGATTTAATAACTAAACCAGGACGTTTTTTAGTTCCTCTCTGTAGTCCTTGTATTCCTCCACCACCAGCATACTGGGCAGTATTAACTTTTTTACCTTCGCAAACTCGACAGTGCCATTTCCGATCGGAAAGGATATCAAATATTTGTTGTTGAAGTGACTTAGATTTAAACGTTGCTCTGAGTTCTTCTACTAAATTGCCAGTCATTTAAGAGATTATTGAATATTTTGAGACTCTGCTTCTAGAGAATCGAGAAGTTCAGAAACCGTAATTTCCAGTCCAGACGCAATTTGAACTAGAGCCACAAGAGATGGATTTCTAACACCACGTTCGACTCCGGAAATGTAGGTGCGATCTAAATTAGCCCGGAAGCCCAGTTCTTCTTGAGAAAGCTGGCGAAGAATGCGTTTCTGCTTGACTAAGCTGCCAAAAGCTTGAAGGATCTGATGTCTCGATTCATCCATGAAGCTAATTTTGGCAATTTTGTAGACGATAAGTCTACGGACGATGTGTCACATTTAGTACGTCTGTCAAACAAGCGGTTGTCGAAGCGTTGCGACGGGGAGAATTGCTGGTGCGTCAAGGACGACCGAATCCCGTCGGCGATGAATTAAACGCCATCTGGAATCAATTAAACGCCTATCTAGGGTTTGCTGAAAAAGTTATCAAAAGCTGGGGGTGGAAAATGAACAAGAAGCCGTCTTGCTCAAGGTATAAATCTGAATTGACTTAACTCGTCCACTTTATAAGTTACAATAATATTTCTCGACAAAATTATGAA
>NZ_JAQNCQ010000053.1:0-9351 GCF_028368005.1 Geitlerinema sp. CS-897
GACCCCACGGTGCGGTTGCGGGGAACGGATGGGGTTACGGACGAAGGGGTTCCCTATTACGACTTTAGTGACTTGGTTTCTGAGGGTGCGTTGAGTCCGGGGGGAACGAGCGAGGCGGGTACGTTGGAGTTTTACAATCCCCACGGCGTGCAGTTCGATGGGGAGTTGGTGGTTTGGAGTCAGCTCAACCGCGACCCGCTGATTACCGGCGACCCCGAGACGGAGGTGTTGCTTGGGAAGTCTTATACCGCCTCGGTTGTGGCGGAAGACCCCGATGGGGATGTTTTGAGTTACGAATTGGTTGAAGGACCGCCCGGATTGAGCCTCGATTCGGAAACTGGTGAGCTGACCTGGGCTGAAGAGGCGCTCGTGGAGGGCAACCACACGTTGCGGGTACGAGTTGAAGACGGTCGTGGGGGAGTTGTCGAAGGAAGCTACATCCTAGAGGCGATCGAACCCCCTCCCAACCGTCCCCCCATCTTTACCTCGACGCCAGTTGTCGAAGCTTACATTCAGCAGCCTTACGTTTACGATGCCGATGCGATCGACCCCGACGGCGATGTCTTAGACTATGGCGTATCGTACGGGCCGGACGGACTGACCGTCGATTCAGAAACCGGAGTCGTAAACTGGACGCCGTCGTCGTCGTTTATTCTCGGGGACACTGTTCTCGGGCAGATCGGCGTCCCTGGAGAGCAAGATTCGTTTACCTTTAACGGAACTGCCGGACAGCGCGTGTACTTCGATCCGCGTCAGTATACGGGCAGTGCGAGTGATTGGGGTTTAACAGTGTTCGATCCCGATGGAAAAGAACTTCTGGTTACTGACTTATATTCTCAACGTGACGATCGCCTCCTAACCCTTCTGAAGAATGGAGAGTATCGCGTTGTTGTCGATACCAACACCGATCGGACGGGCAGCTATGGATTTAGCGTTCTCTCACTCGATTTGGTTCCCTTCGTGCCTTTCGATACACCGATCGAGGGAGTATTAGAGACGGGTACGCAAGATGCAATCTATCGCTTTACCGGAAACGCCGAACAGAAGCTCTTCATCGATAATACGACGAACAGCGGCAACTTTAAATGGGTTCTTTACGGACCGGATAATGTCGCGGTTGAGTCCCAATTCTATGGCAATGACATGGAGTTGTATTTGCCTGAAGATGGCGAGTACGTGTTGGCGCTACAAGGTAAGGGAAATCTTAGCGATCGCATTGAATATGCCTTTGAGATCGTTACGCCTGACGAAATCGAACAGCCGCTTCAATTAGGAATCAATGCCAATTCCCATTCTGTTACAGGGGAGATTGGTGAAAAAGGCGAAGAGGATATCTATACGTTCGAGGCTGAGAAAGGACAGCGCATTCTCTTCGATCGCCTTTTTTCAACTAACAGCGAGATTGAAGCTACAATTTTCAGCCCGAGCGATCGAAACCTCAAAAAGAGCCAATTTAATAGGGTTGAAGACTACGTTCCAATAACATTCGATGAAACGGGAACTTATCGTATTGTAGTCGATGCATCAGGGGAGAATACTGGCTCTTACAGATTTAGCGTACTCGATGCCAACGCTGCCCCGAGTATTGCCTTCGACACCCTTCAATCAGGAAGGATCGATCCGGGAGAGGAAACGCATCTCTATCAATTTAACGGTGAAGCAGAACAGCGCTTGTTTGTTGACTTGCCGAGTTCTCTTTCTGGTGAAAATTGGAAGCTTTACGATTCGGGAAATCAAAAAATTAGTTCTGAGAATTGGCCGAGTGAAGACCCCGAATACGTCCTTCCCAGAAAAGATACTTATACATTAGCTGTTGTGGGTAAAACCTCGACTCCATGGGATTATGAGTTTGAAATCGTCACTCCCAATCTCTATGAGAAGACGCTCGCTCTCAATACGCCGGTTTACGGAAATCTCACAGAAAAAGGCGATCGCGATGTTTATACCTTAACCGGTTATAAAGGTCAAATTTTATTTCTCGATGCCCTAGAGGGTACATCTTCACATGAGATAACCTTAACGAGTCCCAGTGGTCAAACAGCTTACTCATCAGAAGACCTTATTATTAGGAAATATTATTCTGACTATAAAGACGATCGAGATCGTTTGCTCGTTCGCCTACCTGAAGATGGTGTTTACGAACTATTAGTTGATGGTGATTTGGAACAAACTGGTCGTTACGGCTTCCAACTGATAGATGTCAGTACAGCTCCAAAAATCGAATCACAAACTTCTCTTGATGGAATTCTAGATCCAGGTTTCTCTGTTCAGTTTTATCAGTTTGAAGGAGGAACAGACGAGACCGTTTACTTTGATAGCTTAGAAAGTGTAACCTCGTATAGTTCTTATTGGTATCTTTACAACTCTAACCTCGAACGTATTGCCAGTCGCCAACTTAAGAATAATTTTGAAATCGATTTACACGGATCGGGAACTTATTACCTCGGCATTCTTGGGGGAGAGGAAACACCGTTAAACTATTCGATCGAACGAGTCGCGACGGTTCCAGAAACAGCTTCGATCGCTCTCGACACGCCAGCAAATGGTGAAATCGCCCACAAAGGCGAACGAGATATCTACACTTTTACCGGAGCGATCGGTCAGCATATTGCGTTTGAATTGCTAGAAGGCAATTCAAACCTGAACTACGAGATTTTTTCTCCCTCCAATCGATCCTTTGGTTCGGAATCGGTAGATGACTCCGAGAGACTACCGTTAACTGAAAGTGGTGAGTACCGAGTTGAAATTGACGGACAGGACGATACGACGGGAACCTATCGCTTTCAAATTGCCACGGTAGAGGACGATTTCACACCGAGTCCGCCAGTTTCTGCCATTCCTTTAGCACTCAATACCCCTCGATCTATATCGCTGGCAGCCGGTGAAACCAAACGTTATCGCTTTACCGGTCAGATCGGTCAGAAAATTTGGTTCGACGGACTGACTGAGTCCGATCGAGGTTCTAACGTATACGTTACGCTATACGACCCCTCTGGAACAGAAGTTTTCAAGAATTACAATCTATACAGTGACGAGCTACTAAGAACTTTAACGCGAGATGGCAACTACGACCTCGTTATTGAGTCTAAGCGTTCTTCAGCAACCGAGGTGAGTTTCCAAGTCCTCGATAACTTTGGGGCAGCTTCTGCAAGCTTCGATAGCGAAGTGAGTGGAAACTTATCGAACCAACTCGCCACTCAACTGTATCGATTTACGGGAGAGAAGGGACAACACCTGTATCTCGAAAGATTAGAGGGAGATTATTACAACTATGTTCATTTGTACGCTCCAGATGGGCGTCGAATTGATTACCAACGTTTGAGTTACGATTTGGGCGATTTTGAATTACCGGGAAATGGGGAGTATATTCTAGCGCTTCAAGGTAACACTCGCTCGAACACCCAACAATACGGCTTTGAAATCGTCACGCCTCCCCAGTTACCGATCGAGCCGTTTGAATTCGGGAGTCTTGTTTCTGGAGAGATTGCCGAACCCGGTCAAGCTAACGTTTATACCTTTGAAGCTGAATCCGGTCAACGGTTGTGGTTTGACGGTCTCGAAAGTACGAATTCCTACGATCCCCGAGGTTCTCTATACGATCCGCAAGGGGCTCGAATTTGGAGCGGACAATCTCTCGGTTCAGATCGCAAACTTTTTGAAGTGCCGACCACGGGCACCTATCGTCTCGAAATCGATGCTTCATCAGACCAAACTGGGGAATATCGCTTCCGCATTTTAGACGTTGATGCAGAAGGCGACGCTCACCTAATTTCCCTCGACTCGACTTTCGATTCGACCTCCAAGGTGGGTGTAGAAGCCGATCCAGCTGCGACTCACATTTATGGATTTGACGGGACGGCCGGTCAAGTTATCTACGTCGATCGCTTGCGGGGAGACGATGTCTATTCGATCTACGACGCTGCCGGACAAGCTGTCGCCACTTCAGGTACATCGAGCGATATTGAGGAATTCGAGGCCGTTTTACCAAAAGACGGTCGTTATAGCCTCGTTGTTGAAGGTCGCGGGACGACGGCAGACTACGAAGTGCGTTTGGGAACGCCCGACTTCATCGAGTCGAGTTACGAATTCGGACAAACGATTGTTGGGTCGATTTCAGAAGCGGGAGAGCGCGATACCTACACCTTCGAGGGAGCACCCGGACAACTTCTGTATCTGGATAACTTAGCTGACAGCCCTTCTATCAAAGCGACCGTTACTTCTCCGAGCGATCGCCCCATCAGAACGTTTAATTTAAGCAGTAACTACGATCTCGAACCCGTTCTCCTTAACGAATTGGGAACTTATACCCTCGAAATTGATGGAGATTGGGAACAACAGGGCGATTACTCGCTTCGTCTTCTCGACTTGATGGCGGCACCGACTGTCGCACTCGATACAGAAATAACGGGCGATTTTGGCGAAAGCCGTCGCGCTGCCGATGCCTATCGCTTTACCGGTGAAGCCGATCGAACGCTGTTTTTCGATCGACTCACTGGCGATTCTCCAAATTATTACCGACTCTACGATTCGGCAGGTAATAGGTTATTTTGGCAATCGCTCAATACGGATGACGAGACAACGCTACCTCGAGACGGAGAGTACGTTCTCGTTTTCGACGGTCGCAACGGTACTGACAATAGTTACCGATTAGAAATTGTCACGCCAGAATTTCCAACGTTCGATCTAACGTTGGGCGAGACCGTAACGAACGAGCTAACCGAGCCGGGAGAGCAACATACTTATACATTTACCGGCAAGCTGGGTCAGACGCTGTTTTACCATCCCCTGATCGATTCGAGTTCCTCTGTCGAGGTTTCCTTACTCGATGACAGTGGTAAAGAACTTTGGAATCAGTGGGGAGCTTACAATCGCGAACCGTTTACTTTAACTGAAGACAGTACGTACCAACTCGTCGTCGATATAGAGAAAGATGCCGTAACCAATTATGGCTTCCAACTGTTCGATCTCGCCTCCAGTCCCGAACTCCCTCTCGACATCGAACTTTCGGGTGACTTCGGAACCAGCGAACGAGAAGCCATACTGTACCAGTTTGAAAACGACACTCGAACGCATCTATATTTCGAGGCAACTGGAGAATCAATTGACCAGTACGTCCTCTATGCTCCCGACGGAACTAGGGTTTTTAGCAATCGAAGACTCGATCTCGATATCGAGCAGGAGCTGACAGATGAAGGAACCTATACGTTAGCGTTGCTCGGACGGGGCGGAACGCGAAACGATTACGCTCTGACCGTTCGTGCTGCCACATTTGACCCCCTATCGCTTCCTTTCGGTCAAGTGGTAGAAGGAACCTTGGAGGGAGCAGGCGATCGCCACATTTATGAATTTACCGGTCGTATCGGTCAGTCGCTGTTCTTTGACGGATTGTCTGCCGATCCTTCTTTAACGGCAAAGCTCTTAGCCCCCGATGGCAGCGCTTTATCGTCTGTCGATCCAGATGAGGATTGGTCGAAACCCCTAACTTTGACAGAAAGTGGTCTCTATCGTTTGGAAATTGACGGTGAGAATACCGCCACAGGAGATTACAGCTTCCGCTTGAGCGATCTCAGTACCGTTTCACCTTTGCCTTTGGGCGAGCCAGTTTCTGGAACGGTGTTGGACTCTGAAGTCGAACTGTATCAAATCGAGGGAACGGCCGGGCAAGTTTTAAATTTCGATTGGCTCTCGGCAGACAGTGAAGCTTATTGGAATCTTTACGATCCTGGGAATCGCGCCCTTACTGAGTTTAAGAAGCAGAGTGCGAGTTTAGATTTTGAGGCAGCATTGCCTCTTGACGGACGGTATACCTTGGCTGTGGCGTCTTCTGGATCGGGAGCGAACGAGTATTCTTTTGAGGTGACGGACATTTCGACAGAGCCGATCGCCACGAGCGGTCTCGGTACGAAAATTGCGGGGAATTTGCCGAGCGGCGAAACTCGGACTCACCGTTTTACGGCGTCGGCGGGAATGCAGGTCTACTTCGACAGCTTGGTCAACAACTATATTCGGACGACCCTAATAGCCCCCGACGGTACGGAAACTTTTAGTATAAGCAGCAGTAACGATCTCTACACTATAAACCCTGTAACGTTAACCCAAACGGGTGAGTACGTTGTAAAAGTCTCGCCATGGAGTGGCGAGTACGGTTTGCAACTCTTAGAGTTCTCTCAGGATGCTTCCGAGCGTATCCAAATCGGTCAGGCCGTCTCGGGAACGACAGACGGTCGCGCCGCTCGAGTTTACAACTTTGACGGTCAGATCGGACAACGGATTTTGTTGAACGGAATGACCGGACAGAATGTCGATGCCAAACTCTACACTCCCAACGGCGAGCAGGTATTTTCCCATGACTTCTATTACTCGAGAGATACCAATCCGTATGCTCTCGAGTTAGACGGGGTTTATCATCTGGTGATTTCTGGCGAAAACGACAGCGCCAACGATTATCAATTCCAACTCCTCGATTTGAGTGCCGGTCGGGAAGTGAAGCTGCGGGTTCCAGTCGAAGGCAGCTTGCCCACAGGTCAGTACGGGGACGTCTATAAAATCAAGGGTCGAGCCGACCAGCGCCTGTATTTCGATTCGTTGCAAGGCACGTGGAACTCGTACTGGGAACTCTACGATCCGAATTACCAATCGATCGAGAGGAAGTCGTTTAACACAGACCTGGAAGATGTCGTGTTGCCTGAAGATGGAGAATACACGCTCTATCTCGAAGGTGGAACCTCTGCATCTCCCCTGAACTACCGTTTCCAAGTTTGGGCAGACGACGATCGCCCCGATATCGTCACCCCTGGAGACGGCCGCACGGCGGCTGGTGGCGACGGAGCGCTTTTTGAATTCCCGGTCGCTCTCGAAGTGGCAGACGGAAATGGGGGGACGGCAGCTCAAGAATATACGATCCGCTTGATGCCCGACCCGTTCAACACCGCTCCTGAGATTCTCAGCACGCCGCTAACCGATTTCGGCCTCAACCAGAGGTTTTACGAATACCAGCTCGAAACTTTCGATGCTGAAGACGACGACCTCAACTACCGTTTGATCGACGGACCATCGGGAGCAGTCGTCACGCAAGATACGGGAATGCTCGGATGGTTTCCTCAAGACGCTCGAGCCGGTGAAACTTACGGCTTTAAAGTCGAAGTATCCGACGGTCGCGGCGGTCGAGACGTTCAGGAATTTGAAGTCACTGTCCAGTCAGCGACCGGAGCGATTCGCGGCGCCGTATTCGACGACCTCAACGGGAACGGCTACCGCGACATCGATCTCGTTGAAGGAGACTCTCCTAACGTTCTGTTCGTCGTCGATACATCCGGCAGTATGGGAGGGCGCTCGGTAAACTGGGGCGATCCGAATATAACCCTGGAGAACTTCGACAATCGACCCGTGTCAGTGCAAGATCTTGAATGGGCGTCCATCGTCGCGCTGGCCGAACAGATGTCCGCTCAAGGCCGTGGTGACGACGTGAAAGTTGGGCTGATGGCCTTCGGCAGTAACGCCCTAACGGATATGGACGTGGAGACATCCGGTTTCCAGCCTTTTACGAGCGTTACAGCCGATCGCAACGGAAACGATTTAGCTGATTACCGAGAAGCGATTCAAAATCCGCGCGTGGGCGGTGCTTCGGCGGTTGGAAGTTCGGAAATCGCCGTAGCGGCCGGACTGGCCGATAGCTTACCGGACGGTGAGACCCTGAACGTTATCTTTATGTCCGATGGCTTTATCAGCATCGATGCAGAAGCCGTCGCCTCTCTGCGCGAGAAGTCCAACGTCAATGTATCGGCATTTGCCATTGGGAACACCTCTAATCTGGGAGTGATGCAGCTAATCGACCCCGATGCGTTGCAGGTCAGTCGTACTGAGGACTTACTCGATATTTTCGGAGGCTGGGATGCGAGTTCGAGCAACGAACCGTTGCTCGAGAACGTGACGGTCTACCTCGACCTCGACAACGACGGACAGCTCGACGAGACCGAACCCCAGCAGAAAACCCAACCGAACACGACCCTTTCGCTCGTCGGCGATCGCGACCCTTATTACTTCAATTTTGAAGGGTTGTTGCCGGGAACCTACCACGTCCGACAAGTGGTCCCCAACGGTCGCCACGAAACGGCACCGACGACGGGTTCGTTCGTCGATACCGTGACGGTCACCGGCGGCGAAACCTTCTCTCATCTGTTCGGACTTCAGGACGTTGGCGATCCGCCCAACGCCGCCCCCGAGTTCCAAACGACTACCCCCGAAGACCGCCTGACGGCTGGGGAGCCATGGCGATATTCCGCCCTCGCCCTCGACCCCGATGCCGACGCGATCGCCTACGACCTTCCTTTAGCCCCCGAAGGCGCCTTCGTGGATGCCGAAACTGGTTTGGTAGTCTGGAAACCCCAGGCGGAGCAAACGGGAACCTTTGATTTCTTACTGCGGGTGCAGGACGATCGCGGTGCGCGATCGATCCAAGCCTTCCAACTGACGGTAGAGGCCCCCAACCAAGCCCCCGTCTTCGTTACCGACGACGCGGCCGTCCCCTCGCCTCAAGTGGGCAAACCCTTCGAGTTCGAGTTCCGAGCCATCGACCCCGAGGGCGATTCGATCGCTTACAGCTTGGCGGACAGTTCCTCGAACCGAGTCACCCTTGACGAAACCGGTCGGCTGACCTGGACGCCCAGTTCCAGCGAACTAGGACCGCAGGAACTCACCCTCGTCGCGCGGGACGATCGCGGTGCCGAAACCCAGCAAGTCTTCCCCCTGACGGTTATCGAAGCGCAGCCCAACCGACCCCCTCAAATCGCCGAGTCCCCCGCGCCCAATACTCGCGCGCAAGTGGGCGTTCCCTACACCTACGCCCTCCCCGTTCGCGACCCCGACGGCGATACCCTGACCTACCGGGCGATCGCGCCGAGTCCGACGGGTTTGGAAATCGACGACACCGGCCGGGCGATCTGGATTCCCACCGCCGAACAGTTCGGCCGCCACGACCTCGCTATCGAAGTCGAAGACGCCCAGGGCGCGACGGAACTCGTCACCTGGACGGTCGATGTCACCCATCAAACCGGGAACAGCGCACCGGTCGTCACCTCAGAGCCAACCCTCGTCGCCACGATCGAGCAACCTTACCGCTATCGACTCGAGGCGATCGACCCCGACGGCGATGCCCTCATCTGGCAGTTAGACGACGCCCCCGCCGGAGCCGTCCTCGACCCGCTGACGGGTGTTTTGAGCTGGCAACCGACCGAAACTCAACTCGGCGATCGCGAATTTGCCGTCCGCGTCACCGACAGCCGGGGTAGCTTCAGCGGACAGGGCTTCACCGTCAAAGTCAACGGCACCAACACGCCCCCGGCGATTACCTCC
>NZ_JAQNCQ010000054.1:0-18517 GCF_028368005.1 Geitlerinema sp. CS-897
ACGCTTCAGCGGCGAAAATACTTGGGGGGTTGCCCCCTGGGAAGATAGCTCAGTGCCAGGTTAATTTTTTACAAGAAACCTCCTCAGCTCTTGAGGGGGTTTCTTTTTGGTTCGCTTTCAAGCACTCTTCACGCCCAGAGATACAACAGAGGACACACAGAGAGACTTGTCGGGTTAGGCAAAACCAGTGTTTGAGATTCGGATTCCATATGACTCTCTTCTGTCAAACCAGGGTGAGATCCTATTAGAAAAAGATAAAGTCTACCTACAAATTGTAGTAGAATTCAAGTAGAATTCAAGTCGAAATATTTCTCAAACCCTCTCCTCGACAAGCGTTAAACGGCTGCGATCGAACTTTTCATTCCGAGAGTGACAGAAGAGGGATGAGGCGAAACCCACCTTAATACGGAATCCATTTCGGATAAGCTGGGTTTCAATAAGTCTTCACCACATCCCCCCATCTCCCTTCCGTATTACTGGATGTGTCGTTTTAGTCGAGTTGGCGTCCTGTGAGTTCGACGAAGATGTCTTCGAGGTTGGACGATCGCACCATCATTCCAGTTTTATCGGGTTGTTTGTCTAAATAGATATTGGCATCTTCGATGGTGGGGAAAAATTGGTACTCGAGGCGATCGCCCGTTTGTTTGACGAGGATTCCTTCTCCGTGTTTCGAGCGAAACTCCTCTAAAGTCCCCAATTCGATTAACTCTCCGCTGTCCATAATGCCGATGCGATCGCATAAATATTCGACTTCCTCCATATAGTGAGTCGTCAACAGCATCGTCATCCCTTGCTTGTTCAAATCTAAAATAATCTCCCATAACCGACGTCGCGTTTGGGGGTCGAGACCCACTGTCGGTTCGTCGAGAAACAAAATTTCCGGTTCGTGTAATAAGGCGCGAGCGATTTGCAACCGCCGTTTCATCCCGCCAGATAAGGTTTTGACCAACGCATCTCGACGATCGCTCAATTCCACGTAGTCGAGCCAGCGATCGATCCGATGTTGTCGCTCGACTTTCGGAATATGGTGCAACCGTCCGTGATACTCCATATTTTCCCAAACCGTGAGATCGACATCCACGCTGGTTTGCTGTAGGACGACACCGATTCGCTGCTTGGCGTATCGCGCTTGATGCACTACGTCGTAACCCGCTACCTCAATTTGCCCGCGAGTCGGCTTGGTGAGCGTCGTGAGCATCCGAATCGTGGTCGATTTGCCAGCGCCGTTGGGGCCGAGCAAACCGAACATCTCACCTCGGGCAATGGCAAAGGATAAGTCTTTGACAACTGGAACGTTGTTATAATTCTTGTACAGGTTTTCGATCGATACCGCAGCTTTCATGTATCTAAGTAGAGAGAGGATTCAATGAGGTCGTTCTCGAGGTAGAGTTGGGATTCTATCCTTAGATAGATGTTATCAAACAACGTAATTTCTTACGATAAAAGATGTTTGGAAGTTTCAAAAAATTGGACTTTTAAAAAAACAAATCAATTTTCAGTGGTTGTTATACAGCACAAAAATTTGACAATATCATTCAAAAAAACTAAAATAAGTATTATAATAAAGTCGTAGAGTTACTTAAGAAAAACAAAAATTTTAGAAATTATTAGATCTGAGTCGAAAGATTGAGATCTGTTGCAGTCCAATAAGGGGGATCTGACTGAGTGAGTTTGAACACGGCGACGACACCAACGCAATCCATGCCTACATCCGAGGGTGACAGCACCGCATCAATTGCTGCCGCTCGTCCGACCGGGTATTCCAAAAACGTTTCAGACGATGCGGTCGGTGCGTTTTTTAAGGAAATGGCAAGATATCCATTGTTGAGCCGCGATGAAGAAATCGCTCTCGCCCGCCAGGTTCGCGAACTCGTTGGCGTTCGAGAGCGGCGTCGGGAACTCAGCGAACGTTTGGGACGCAAGCCGAGCCTCGCCGAACTGGCCGATGCGATGGAAACGACTCCAGAACAGCTCGAAAAGCGAATCCAACGCGGTCGTATCGCACAACGAAAAATGGTGCGATCGAACCTGCGACTGGTGGTTTCGATCGCCAAACGCTATCTCAACCGAGGCGTGCCGTTTCTCGACCTCATTCAAGAAGGTGCTTTAGGCTTGAGTCGCGCCACCGAAAAATTCGATCCCGAAAAAGGCTATAAGTTCTCGACTTATGCGTATTGGTGGATTCGCCAAGGAATTACCCGCACGATCGCCAACGACGGAAGAACGATCCGCTTACCGATTCATATCGTCGAGAAACTCAACAAACTCAAGAAAACCTATCGCAAGCTCGGGCAGGAACTCAACCGCCAACCGACAGAGGCCGAACTCAGCGAAGCGCTCGAGTTGTCGCCCAAGCAACTCCAACAACTGCAACGGGTCAGCCAGCGATCGCTCTCGCTCAACCACTATGTCGGCGACGAAGACAACACGGAAATTCTCGATCTCCTCGAGGATACGGACAACAAATCCCCCGACTCTCAAGTCACTGAAAACATGATGTGTCAGGGGGTGCGTCAAGTCCTCGACGAAGCGTTGACGGCACGGGAAAGCGAAATTCTGGCGCTCCGTTACGGTCTCAACGGGGGTCAGCGTCAGACACTTCAAGAAATCAGTAACCTGTTTGACTTGTCGCGGGAGCGCGTCCGCCAAATCCAAACGACGGCAATGCGAAAACTGCGTCGGCCGCAAGTGGCGAAGCGTTTGCGTGGCTGGTTGAAATAGGATCGAGGGTCTGACCGGAGAGATCGGTTTTTAAGGAAGAGAATGATAAATGCGGGTGGCTGGCCGCCCGCGTTTTCTAGGCTCTACAATAACTTGAGTGTGGCGATCGCCGTTCGAGATCGCGATAGCGTTCAAAATGAATACAGGTTTTAATTCAAATGTCAAAGTCCGTGCGGCCAGGGTCGATGACGTCGATGCAGTTTTCGGTTTGATTCGAGCCTTGGCAGCATACGAAGGGCTGTCTCATCAGGTCGTCGGAGATGCCGAAACCCTCAAAGCTCATTTGTTCGGCGAACGTCCTTACGCAGAGGTTTTAGTGGCAGAACGGGACGACCGAATTGTCGGGTTTGCCCTGTTTTTCCAGACCTACTCGACGTTTCTGACGCGAGCGGGACTTTATCTCGAAGATTTGTTCGTACTTCCCGAGGAGCGAGGACAGGGCATCGGTACCGCGTTAATCCAACAGGTGGCGAAAATTGCGGTAGAACGTCAATGCGGACGGGTAGAATGGGCAGTTCTCGATTGGAACGCTCCAGCGATCGCCTTTTACGATAAAGTTGGAGCGTCCGTGTTACCTGACTGGCGAATTTGTCGAGTCAGCGATCGCGCCTTACAACACTTAGCCAGTTCTCGTACGGATAAATAACGTAAGTTGTACAATAGACCTGAAGTCGCAAACTGACTTTCCGAGCGATACGACCCCGAATTTGGCGATCGCGAATTGCTCGAAACCGGGGCGACGAGATGCCATTGCTACTGCGAACTGTCTGTGAGGTGAAACGGCTCGCTCGCGCCTTCACCTACCTGTCCGATTGCTGTTGGTAAGTTTAAACTGACATTATGACCGATCCGACTCCTACGTCCGAGCGCGGCAAACATCAAGTGGAGCTGTCGATCCAGCTCGATTCTGAGTTGCTCGAACAAATCGAACACCTAACGAACGATCCGAGCAAAATTATCGAGACTGCGATTCGTCAGTGGCTCCGAGGTGAAACCAATCGCGACGAGGAACTCAGTCGCCGTTTGCAGCGCAATCCTCCCGTACCTCCTCGGGGAGAATGGAACGACTAGCCGCGAACGCGGAGGCTGTCGCGTCGGATTGGCGATCGCACTTCGATGGCAGCCGTTAGACTCAGGTGCGAGGCCGACTCGGGATTCAACGCTTTCGTTCTCGATGCTGACTGTTTTTCTGTGGGTTCGATGACCTCTTTTGCTGACTTCCGCATTCCGCCTGCGGCGCCGACGAATTCACACACTGAGACGGAAGACCAGAGGACGAGCGATCTTTCGTTTCTCGGAGTCGAACTCGCCTATATTCAAGATCGCTCCGGTCAATACCGTTGCTTTTTTTGGAAAGACGCTCGTAATTACGGATTGATGGCCTCCCCCAACGCGGAGGAGTCCAATGGCGAGGGAAACGCGACCGACGTGTTCGAACCAGTCGATCGAGTGAGCTATCTCGCCCAACTTCGGGAAATTCTCGACGGAAAGATTCCCAAACACATCACCTGTCTGTTTGAAAGCGGGCCGCACGTTTTTCCCTTCGAGCTAACGATCTCGCCGATATTAACGGACAGCTCTGCCGCCTCATGCGTCCTCGCGATCGGAAGACGCATCCGTCCGATCGAGGAATTTTGCGCGACCTCCTCGCTGTTAGTTCGCGAATCAGCCTTACACCCGACCCAGCGATCGATTCCCTCCGACTACGACTTACTGTTAACGCGGATTTCCTATCCCAAACTGCTAACTCAAATCGCCCGAAAAATCCGCCAGACCCTCGATCTCGACACCATCTGGCAACAAACCGCGAACGGCTTGGGATCGGCCTTGAGCGTTTGGCGGTGTTCGGTCTACGCATACGATGCAGCCGCCGCATCGGTGAAACTCGTCGCCCGACACGTGGCTCGTCCGACATCTCCAACTCAGGACAGCAGCCAGCCCAACGACCTCGATCGCGATATCGCCCTGGCCGATCGTGCTGACTTCCACCAGGCGATCGTACGTCAGGAAACGGCGATCGTCGAAAGTCGAGCGGAAGATGGAACGCGGCGATCGCGTCTCGTCGTCGCCACCTCCCACCAAGGACAAGTCAACGGAGCGATCGTCCTCGAACGAGCCGAAAGCGATGCGGTTCGGCCGCCAGCCGACGAATCCGACTCCCTCTGGCATCCCACAGAAGTCGAAATCGTCGAAGAACTGGCCGACCAAGTGGGAACGGCCATCGCCCACGCCACCCTGTACCGAGAACTCGAAATTGCCCGCCAACAAGCAGAAGAAGTCTCTCGCCTCAAAAGCGACTTCCTCGCCAACACCTCCCACGAACTGCGAACGCCTCTCAACGGGATGATGGGATTTCTCAAGCTAATTCTCGACGGGATGGCCGACGACCCCGAAGAACAGGTCGAATTCATTCGAGAAGCCTATCGTTCCGCCGTCCACCTGCTCAACATCATCAACGATATTCTCGATATTGCCAAAATCGAGGCGGGTAAAATGCAGCTCGACCTCGAACCCGTCAATCTCGAAGACCTACTCAACCACCTCAAAGATTTCGTTCAAGCCCAAGTTCAACAAAAACAGCTTTATTTTCAAATGCAGCTTCCCGATACGGAAGATCGCATCGTCGTGTACGGGAACTACCAACGCCTGTTGCAAGTGCTGTTGAACTTGGTGGGGAACGCCATCAAATTTACCCACGAAGGGGGAATCACCATCGCCACCGACATTATCGATCGCGAAGTGGTCGTCAAAGATCGCACGCTGCCGGGAATGGTGAAAGTCCAAGTCGCCGATACGGGTATTGGCGTGTCTCTCGAGGTGCAAGACCGGCTGTTTCAAACGTTCAGCCAAGTGGACGGTTCCCGAACCCGACAGTACGGCGGAACGGGTCTCGGACTCGTGATTTCTCAAAAACTCATCGAAGCGATGGGGGGCGAAGTGCATTTTTACAGTATGGGGGAAGGTCTCGGCTCGACGGTGACGTTTACTGTACCGCTGTTTCAAGAGCCGGTGATGATTCCCACTAGCGACACCCTCGACACGATCGACATTTTGCTGGAAAATTAGTCGGCCACGAGATGGTTCAGTTGCGACCGTTACGATCGCTCGGTGTCGCATCGTCGGGTTCTGTGGAGTTCTCTTCCGGGGGGGTGGCGTCGTCGTTCGAGTTGTCTAATTGTGCTTCGATGGCGTCGAGGCGATCGCGGAGTCGTCGGAGTTCCATTTGACTCGAGGTTACGTCGTTCGTCACGTCGTCGAGGCGATCGGGAAAATCCCGTTCTAGCCGCTGCAACCGACTTTCTAGCCGATCGATCTCCGCCACGAGGTCTTCTTGCATCGCCGTTACGTCCTCTACAGATCGGCGAGCGATTTGCTGCTGTGAAAACGAGCGATAGGCATACCAGATTGCAATGCCAAAGGCGATCGCGATCGCCAGCAGCAAGCCGCTCACCAGGGTTTGAAAGAACACCCGAAATCGCTCGATGTCTTTGTGAATGCGTTCGACATCGACTTTCAGCTCGACTTGTTGTTGTTGCACGTCTTGAAGCGCTTCCAGATAGGTTTCTGGAGACACCTCAAAATCTAGCCGGTCGTCACCCGATCCAGCAGAGGAAGGATTAGTCATAGGTTTCGTGAGACGACATCGCCATTACGATCTTCTTAATTAAAACATTTCACGTCCCGATCGGTCATTTAAACAATTCCTTAAATCGACATGGGCGAATCGAGATAGACCATCGACTCCGGTACGGTAAAGCTGAGATTATAGGCGAGTAAAGTGTTGGCAATTTCTTCGTTAGCCAACTCTAACAGGCGCTTGCGGAGGTTTAAGGAATCTTGGCTAGAACTCGAAATAAAAAAGCTCACTCGGACGCGACTTCTGAGTGTTTTAGGAAGTTGCGAAAAATGAACGCGCGTGCTGCCCCGCTCGATCCCCCAAAAGGATTCGCTCGTATCTTCGATCGCTTGCTGAACGAGGGCTTTTTCGCTTTCGGATAACAGCTTGTAAAAATCCAAACAGACGATCGCCATTACTTTTTTACCTCGGGTAATATTTTCGATCTTCATCCCTGCCATCATCGAATTGGGAACGATAACGAGGGTATTTTGTGCCGCCGTGCGAATTTTAGTAGACCTCAATCCGATCGATTCGATGCGACCGTAAACGTCTTCTGCAAAGGGGTTGAAATTGACGCGGACGTATTCTCCAGGGACGTAGGGGCGATCGAGATAGAGTTCAAAGGTTCCGACGAGTCGCTCGAGGGCTTGACGAGAGGCGAAGGCGACCGCGACGCCGCCAATGCCCAAACTCGCCGATAATGCCACGAGATTCAGCTTCAATCCCTGAGCGAAGATCGCGACGGCTATTAGGACGATTATAATGTTGGTGAAGGTTTCAAAAACTAAAATAATTTCGTTGACTTCCTGACCCCGACGTCGCAGGCGATCGATGGCGACTTGGCGAATGACGCGCTGTACGATTTTCGAGGCTAGTAATGCCAAAGAAATTGACAGTGCCATGTAGACAAAGAAACCGAGAAATGTATAAAGTTCGGGATATTTGACGAGAAGATTCAGAGACAGGGCAATAAAGAGAAGGGTTCCCGTGGTAGTGATATAGTTTTGGAAGGGTTTGATAAAGCGATCGAAGGTATCGTCGGGATCGACTTCGATTCGATGGAGGGTAACTTGGAGAACGAGGCGACTCAGGTAAGTCAGCGATCGCCCGAGTGCTGGAGAAATGACGACGGCAACAAAAAACAAACCGAGCCGGATTGCTAGCTCGATTATGTAGCTTGAAATATCCCGATCGAGTTGAATGAGATCCATTGCGATCGCAGCGAAGAGGAAATCCTAAGAGAATTATTTGATTTTATCTTACGAGACAGCTTTTATGGAGGGTTGGCAAATGGCTTAAATATTCATCGGTTGAGCGATATCGAGCGTCTCGACCTCGAATTTAAATTTAATACCATATTCGTAAAGCTGCAAAATAATTTTTTCTCGAGCGAGTTCGAGGAGATTTTTTCTAAGCTCTACAGAGTTTTCACTCGCTCCTAAAATAAAGAAGGTCACTTTGGCTCGTACTTGTTTGCGATCGCCGTCCGGTTCGACCCAATCTTGAAAATCAACTTTGGTGAGTTGATGGTCGATGCCTAAAATATCGCAAGTACTCGAAAGAATAAGCTGTCGAACGAGTGCTTTTTCTTCGTTTGTCATCGCACAAAAAAAGGTGATATTCACCATCGAAATAATACGCCTTGCTAAGGTTAAGTTTTCAATATTGACTTGAGCGAGATTGCTGTTAGGTGCGATGACGAGAGTATTTTTTCCTGACAAACGAACTTTAGTCGAACGCCAACCAATCGACTCGACGCGACCTAACGTTCCGTCGGGTAAATGAATGTAGTCGTCTACGTCGAAGGGGCGATCGATATAGAGAACGACGCTCCAAAGAATCTGTTCTAAAACTTTTTGAGAGGCGAAAGCGATTGCAATTCCTCCAATTCCCAAACTCGCAACTAATCCCACTAAATCGACGCGGTGGGTTTGGGCAAATAAAAATACTGTTGTTAAAACAATAACTGCTTTACTTAAAAACTTTGCTAACGCCAATAGTTCGGTGTTGATTTTGCTTTCGTCTTCTAAAGAAATTCCGAGAAGATAATCTTCAAAAAAGCGATCGAACGCTTTGAATCCTACTGAAATCGTACCGCCTGCGATCGACAATCCCAAAGGAACCTCGAACACGCGCACCCAAGCAGGAAGTGGGGCGACTAAGATGGCGTTATCGGCGAGGGCGAGAATTACCAGAGCGATAATTTTTTGTCGGTCTGGTTCGATAACGTTTTGATAAATTTTTCCGTATTCTGTTGAGGCAGCTTTGCGAATTAAGGCATCACTTAATTTAGATAGTTGTAAGTACGAAATACCTGCCATTAACAAAAAAAACAAGAAAATTACGACCGCTAAAAGCAGCGCAATTCCCAATTGAATGGTATCGGGAAATCCCGCACCATCTCGGATGAATCTCAAAAAGTTATTCATGAACAACTCGGTGATTTTGAAAACTCGTTTTTGCGGGTAAAAAAGGATGTTTTGTCATCCGAATCTGAATTGATTTTACCTGAATTCTGGGGAAAGACTAGATGGTTTTGTAAAGAAAACTTAAAGGAAAGCGTTAACAAAACTGAAATATGAGAAAAATCGTACAGAAAGAGTTTTCGAGTCTGTCTTGGAGGATATCTTTAGGCGATCTCCGTCGGATAAGATCCCCGGCATCTCCAAGATACCGGGGATCTAGAGAGGTCTATAAAATCTCGCTAATTTTTCCGATAATACTCGTTTTTTGAGAATTATGCGAAATATTCGACATCGAATCGCCGATCGATTCCGATTTTTAGGGTTGACAAAATTTTATAAGTATGTATTGGCAGCAAAATAAAGACCTCGTTAAAATAAGAAAGAATGTAAAGTTTTTTTACGAAGCCGCAAATCATGAGTGTCGTTAATCTGAGTCAGATTTCCACGCAACTCGAGAGCGAGAACGCCCGCGATCGCCTGTTGGCGCTGGTGTCTTTGCGAAACGTCCCCGCGACTGACGCCGTACCGCTCATTAAAAAAGTCCTCAACGACGAACATATGCCGCTGCGATCGATGGCGATTTTCGCCCTGGGCATCAAACAAACCGATGAATGTTACGACATCCTCATCGATCTACTGCGTCACGATCCCGACTACGGCATTCGCGCCGATGCTGCGGGCGCCCTGGGCTACCTCGAAGATCCTCGCGCGTTCGAGCCGTTGGTGCGCGCTTTTCTCGAAGAAACCGACTGGCTGGTGAGGTTTAGCGCCGCCGTGTCTCTCGGAAATCTGAAAAATCCCGAAGCCTACTCCGTTCTCGTCCGCGCCCTCAACAGCCAGGAAGTCGTACTGCAACAGGCGGCGATCGCTGCTCTCGGCGAAATCGGTGCCACGCAAGCCGTCGAGGACATTTTACGCTTCGCCCGCTCGGAAGACTGGCTCGTGCGACAGCGTCTCGCTGAAGCCCTAGGGCACCTCGACCACCCCAAAAGCCGCCCGGCCTTGGCATACCTCCAAAAAGACAGTCACCCCCAAGTTTCCCAAGCGGCGACGGTGTCTCTCCAACGCTTAAACAGCAGCGTTTGATGGGGCGATCGATGCCGCGCGATACCGCTTCCAGCGATTCACCGATCGGATGTCCGTGTTACAACGCAGCTTGGGGCGTTGCACGAAACGTCCCGAGGGAATTGTGGGGTCAAACGTGCCACTCCAAACCTTCACGGGCTAAAAAGGCGTTGGGAAAGGCGTCGAGAACCTCTTTCGTCATCTCGTCGAGAAAGTCGTCCGAATGGGTGGGTTCGTGATGGAAAATGGCCAAATTCTTCACACCTGCTGCTTTGGCGATTTTAACGCCTTCTTGCCAGGTCGAATGTCCCCATCCCACCTTGGGAGATTTGGGGTTGTGATACTCCTCGTCCGTGTACATGGCATCGTAGATCAGCAGATCGGCACCTTGCGCCAGGGCGAGGACGTGTTCGTCGAGGCGATCGGGAAAATGTTCGGTGTCCGTACAGTAGAACACCGACCGTCCGTTCCAATTAATCCGATATCCCATCGCCGTATTCGGGTGGTTGAGGGGAGTCGTTTCAATGGAAATATCGTCGATTTGGAGCGCTTCGCCACAGACGACATCCACGAACTTCATATCGGCGTGCAGTCCGGCTAAAGGAACCGGCGAGTTCGTATGTAGCACGCGTTCGGTAAAGTGTTTCTCGAGGGATTCTCCGTTTTGAGGAACCGCCCCGTGAATCTTCAAACAGTGTCCCTCGACAAAAGCGGGTGTAAAAAACGGAAACCCTTGAATGTGATCCCAGTGGTAGTGGGTGAAGAACATATAGGTTTCCGGCGGGAGATCTCGCATTAAGTCTTTGCTCAACTCTTGCAAGCCCGTTCCGCCGTCGAAGATCGTGCGTCTTCCCCCTATTCGCATTTCGACGCAGGAGGTGTTCCCGCCGTAGCGTACCGTGGTTTTCCCTGGGGTGGGAATACTTCCGCGCACGCCCCAAAACTTCACTATAAATTCAGACGAGGTAGCTGGTTCCATAGACCGGTCGGGGACAGGACGACAAGACGATCGCTGGCGATCGAGACAACTCAAACTCGTTGCCTTTTACCAGAATAGCGTTTTAACGCAGAGGTCGATCGGCGTCGAGCGTTCCGCACTGTCCCTGATGAACGAGCAAGCGATCGCACAGGACGAGTGCCACCATCGCTTCCACCATCGGCACAGCCCGAGGCAAGACACAGGGATCGTGTCGTCCCCGAGCGGCCAACACGGTTTCTTCCCGATCGCGCGTGACCGTTTTCTGTTCTTTCCGAATTGTAGCAGTGGGTTTAAACGCAACGCGGAGCGTCAGGTTCTCGCCGTTAGAAATGCCCCCTTGGACGCCCCCCGATCGATTGGTACGGGTGCGGATGTTTCCCGCGTCGTCACGGAAAAACTCGTCGTTGTGTTCGCTTCCCGTCATCAGGGTTCCGGCGAACCCCGATCCGATTTCAAAACCTTTCGTCGCCGGAAGCGACATCACCGCTTTCGCCAGTTCTGCTTCTAACTTATCGAAGACGGGATCGCCCAACCCTCGGGGAACCCGACGCGCCACGCATTCGACGACGCCACCGAGGGAATCGCCCTCTCGTCCGGCGGCTTCAATGGCGGCGATCGCCTTTTCGGCAAATTCTCCGTCGGGAGAGCGCACGATATTACGTTCGACCTGTTCGAGCGTGACCGTTTCGGGATCGACGACCGCTTCGAGATCGCGAATTCGCTTGACGTAGGCGACGATTTCGACCCCGGCCACCTCTTTCAAAATTTTCTTGGCGATCGCTCCGGCGGCCACGCGGCCGATGGTTTCCCGGGCCGACGATCGCCCGCCCCCTTGCCAGTTGCGAAGGCCGTATTTCGCATCGTAAGTGGCATCGGCATGAGAGGGGCGATATTTCTGCTGCATCTCGCTGTAGTCTTGGGGTCGCGCGTCTTTGTTGCGAACCACGATCGCGATCGGCGTTCCCAGCGTTTTTCCCTGAAACACCCCCGAAAGAATCTCACAAGTATCCGTCTCTTTGCGGGGGGTCGTAATTTTACTTTGACCCGGCCGCCGTCGGTCTAACTCGAACTGAATTTCTTCTTGGGAGATTTCCAGTCGGGGCGGACAGCCATCGATGATGACACCCACACCGCCCCCGTGCGATTCGCCGAAGGTTGTAATCCGAAATAAATGCCCGAAGGTGTTTCCCACGATCTCGATCGAAAACGACTAAAGCCTGTTTATTTTAGCAGCTTCCCAGTTCCCGAAAGAGACTGTGGGGCGGGCAGTCAGACCGAGCGAGTCTCCTTACGGCGTCCAAAACTCAATGGCACCTTCTGGGAATCTCGCAAGTAGCCGATCGAAGGCTTCTTCATCTATATGGCGTCGCAAGGCTCGAGCCACGTCCCGAATTGCCGTTTCTGTTGAAAAATTGTGTTCCGAACGCAAAGACTTCACCTCTTGGGTCATCGTTGCGCGATCTTCAAAAGGCTTTTTTGGCTCGTTGGTATCCCAATCCGTCACGAAAAGCGCTCTCAGACCAATGGGAAGTACGTTAGCAAACGCGATCGCCTCTTGCGTTGAGAGTCGGCGACGAAAGGTCTGAAATACTCCCTGCGTCATCGTATAGGTGACGTGAGTACTCCAAAGACCTGCTGTCTCTCGGGCGTCTATCAAATATTCATAGAAGCGATCGGAAGCTCGTGCGTATTCGGGGGGGACTGGCATCTCAATTTCCGTAGGTTCGGGGTTTCTCTGTGCTGAACTCCATCTCGAGATTTTCCAAAACCCCAGCGAGGGCGGCTTTCATTTCTTCGATGGTGGTGGTGGCGGTTCCAAATTGGCGCACGACGATACTGGCGGCCAGGTTGCCCAATACCACAGCTTCCCAGGGCGATCCTCCCGTACACAAAGCCAGCGTTAACGCGGCGACGACGGTGTCTCCGGCTCCCGTTACATCGAAAACATCGGTGCGGTTGAAGGCGGGAACGGTTTCGACGGTTTTCGAGGGATCGAACAGACTCATCCCGTCGCCGCCTCGGGTGATGAGGACGTACTTTGCTTTAGTGCGATCGAGTAAATCGACCCCCGCTTCAATTAAGGTTTTTTCGCTGTCGATGGCGTATCCGATTTCTTTTTCGGCTTCGGGAACGTTGGGGGTAAACAGGGTTGCCCCAGCATAGCGCGTGAGGTTGTTTTGGGTATCGACGATCGTGCGGTGATGTTTCAGGGCAGCTTCGATCGCGCGGGGGGTCAACACGCCGTCGCCGTAATCCGAACAGACGATCGCCTCGACGTTGTTAGCTTCTTCTTCGATGTACGCCCCCAGTTTTTCCTGTAACGCTACGGAGGGGGGCGCGTCGGATTTGCGATCGACCCGAATCACCTGCTGCGTCACGGACTGGCGAGCGTGGGCGGAAATGCGGGTTTTGGTAACGGTGGGACGTTCTTCGTCGATGAAAATGCCCGAGGTGTCGATTCCCGCGTTGTTGAAAATCTCTACGAGGGCGCGTCCCTGTTCGTCGTCGCCGACGAGTCCGGCCACTTTCACCTTTGCCCCCAGCGTCGCTAAGTTATACACGGCGTTCGCTCCACCACCGGGAACCCGACGAGTCGATTCGTGGCGAATAATGGGAACCGGGGCTTCTCGGGAAATGCGTTCGACTTCCCCGGTTAAAAACTCGTCCAGGGTGAGATCTCCGGCCACTAACACCGATACCTCGGAAAAGCGATCGAGGAGTTCGAGCAAACGCCCTTCGGCGTCGCGCAGTCGCTCGGCGAACTCGTGAAACTTGGGAAAATTGGCGTCAATCATAGCAAGTGGCGAATGCAGCGCGATCGCGCTCGGTAGAATCTCCTGATAGCACGCATCGTTGTCGGGTCGACTCTCGCAGGCGATCGATGGCTGCATCGATTATTTCACATCCGGAGGCCACGGATTCAACCCGACTTAACTGGTCTCGCAACGTCCCCGCCCCCGGAAAGCCTTTACAGTACCAGGCGAGGTGTTTGCGAGATTGTTGGATTCCCCGTTCGCCTTTATATTCCCAAAGTTCCTGTAAGTGTTCTTTCGCGCATTCCAAGCGTGCGATCGCCGTGACGGGGGGCGTGACTTCTCCGGTTTTGAGGAAGCGATCGATCTCGCCCACTAAAAACGGATATCCCAGCGTCCCTCGCGAACACATCACGCCGTCAGCCCCAGTTTCCTCCAAACAGCGAATCGCCGATTCGACGGAGTTGATATCGCCGTTGGCAATCACGGGAATCTCTAAAACTTCCTTCACGCGACGAATCCAATCCCATCTCGCTTTTCCGGTATACCCTTGCTTGCGCGTGCGTCCGTGGAGCGTCAGCATTTGCGCCCCCGCATTCTGCATCCGCCGCGCAAAGTCAAGGATGTTGATTTCGTCGTCAGACCAACCAATGCGGGTTTTGACGGTGACAGGAACCTCCACGGCGTTGGCGACGGCTTCGACGATCGCTTCGGCGACATCCGGTTGACGCAGCAGAGAGGAACCGCCCCCTTTGCGCGTAATTTTGTTGACGGGACAGCCCATGTTGATATCGATGGTATCCGACCCTTGACCGACCGCCAGTTTCGCGGCTTCTCCCAGAAAGTCGGGGCGACAGTCAAACAGTTGAATACTGATAGGGTGTTCGTCAGGATCGACTTCCATAATTTGAGGGACTTCTTTGAGATGTTGCAAACTAGAAGCTTGTACCATCTCGGTATAAGTCATGGACTCTGGGGCGTAGCGACGCACCAACCGCCGGAAGACTAAGTCCGTCACGCCGGACAGGGGCGATTGAAACACGCGGCTGTTGACTTCCACGTTGCCGATTTTCAGCGGTGTTGAAAGGCGTTCCATAATTGTCGTCGAGGGTATCGGGGGTCTTATCGGGATAAATCGTTTCGATGCGGCGACCTAGAGCATCGTAACGGTATTCGGTACGATTTCCCCGTTCGTCGATGTGGGCTTTGACTTCTCCCGTGGCGTAGTATTCGGTGGTGGTGCGGGGATAGCGACTGTCGTCGAGATAGCTTGGCGTCTCGTCGGGATAGACCACCTGCGTCCAATCGATATCGGCGAGGGTGCTTCCCGTCAGTCCCAACGCCTCGAAGAAGGGGGTCAAGCCGTTGTCGTCGGCGTTCGGCGCGATGGTTTCGATGAGTTGGCCGACGGCGTTGTAGCGGAAGTGGGTGACTCGTCCAGCTTCGTCGAGGGAGGCGCGACGGCGATCGCCTTTGTCGTAGACGGTGATGCTGCGGGGGTTATCCTCAAGGGTATCGGGGGTGTCGTCGGGATAGAGGGTATGGAATATGTTTTAATTACCTTGAGATTCTATGATTAGAATTCCATTTTTTACTTCTATTTTTTTCAATCTTTTTAATATTTTTTCTGCTTTCTGATATTGAACAGTTTTGCTAAAATCAGTAAAACCATCTGGAGATATTGAACCGCCAAAAATAAAAACAATTAGTGCAGAATATTGAATGGGTAATTGAATTTCTTTCTTTGTTAATGAATTTTCTTGTGTTCCTAAAAGATTCTGGTGTTCTAGGACTTTACCTTGAGAAGAGTACCAAATTTCTTTCTTTTCAAAGTAGCACAAAGTAAAGGCAGGACCAAAGGCTGGCCACCGAATCATATATTCCATAATTCTATCATTTTGTATTTCATAATAAAAATATTTTCCTGGCTTGTACTTGTTCAAATTAATGCCCTGTGTATAAACAGTATTGATTTCTGACTGATTTAATTGAAGTATAGATTGTTGATGCTCAAGACAGTAAGAAGAAAAATTTTCAATTTTCAATCTAGTTTTTGTGTATTCTTCTTGTGAAGATGTATGCGTGGGAAATTGTTGTAGTACTTTAGGTATTTTTCCCTTTTTTATATCTGATTGTTTTTTCTGGATAACTAAATAGGAAACAAGAAGAAGTGTTGAAGAAGCGACAATTATAATGTTCAATATTGCTTGTATCATTGTTTTTAGTATCTATGGATTTTTGACAATGTATGAGTAACAAGATAGGCAACTAAAATCTGTGACAAACGAATTTTTTATCTTACACTATTACATTTAATTGAAGTCGCCATGTTTGGTTTCTTGTTACTCTGGAGTAATTTGTTCTAATCGCGTTTCTTCCCCACGTATAGGTAGTGATATACCAGCATTTAAGTTGATTGCAGTATTGAAGTCTGTACTTGGTGCTGCAACATCGATCGTATCATCAAATCGACCTATGCCAAATCCCACTGTGAATGTGATTATACTAAATTGACCAGATACAGCGCCTCCGAAAAGCACTCCTCCAGTAAATGTACCTGGATGTGCGCCAATTATTCTAGGTGAAGTAAGTGTTACATTGTTATCAATAAAAGCAAGATTTGGTGCAATACTCGCTAATGCTCCTGTATTAATTCCATCAGTGACTATCATCCACTTTCCTGAAAAACGGCGAGAAAGACCGTATCCAAAAATCCTGGTAGCTGCTAGTGCTCGAGCAGATAATATACCACCATTTGCACTCACGAAGAAATTAGCATCAATTCCTTCAATGTCTCCTTTCCACTCTAAGCTGTTGTTTGTACCGGTTTGTCCAACAACAGATACGGTTGCCTGTCCAACTGACAATCCAATGATAGGAGCAGCTACTGAATAAACTGTTGATAGTGCAACAGAAAGGGTTGAAGCAATAGCCGGAGCGCTAAGTGTACTAGCAAACTCCCCACTCGGATCTTCAAAAACAACAGGATTAGCGTTTCCATAAAGATAGCGATGGCGAGAAACCGGACTTTCCACCATCCCCTCAAACGGATCGGTATTAAGAAAACGCCCCGTCTCCGGTTCGTAATACCGCGATCGCAGATACTGCAATCCTAACTCGGAATCCCACGACTCACCGCGATAAAGATAAGGATTCTCCGTCGCACCCGTCGCACTCAAAACCTCACCATACGCCCCATACTCGTAAGTATCCGTCACCATCCCCAACTCGTCCGTCAACAGGCGCACGCCACTGTGTCCGTCTTGCAGGTAGAATCGAGACTCGTCCCCACGCTGCTGGGAAATCAAATCCAAACCGCGCACGTAAGCCGCCTGAGTTTCCCCGTTCGGTGCATACTCCTCGATAACCTCTGCCTTCGGAATTTCATAAACTCTGCTTATTACCTCAATTTCAACAGACCCCTAAATCAACGTTTTGTACGCTGTAATGTACTCTCTTTGTTCTTATATGACCTACTCATTACTTTTGGCTCTCTGTATAAAAACCATAAAAAATCTACAACTAAAGATAAAAGCATAATGCTACGAATAATGTTCCAGTTTTTATATATTTGCAATTTTTCTGTAAGTCCTAAAAACAAAAAAGCGATTGCTGAATGTAGGTATCCAAAGAACAATATTTCAATTTTTTTAAAACAATCGATGTTTCGCTCTTCTTGGTAAATTCTAAGAATAGAAAAAATCGTGCAGACTATCATAAATACAGATAAATCTATCCAGTAGTTAAATCTGGTCGTCTCCAAGTAAATCAGAAAAGCAATCAGAGATATAGGTTTAATCATTGCAAAGTCTCGGCTCATTTTTCGTTACAGTAGGGTAGGGTGGGCATTGCCCACTCTACAAATGGGATGAATGCGTAAGTTCTGTCTAAGCTACATCGATCGTCGCAAACCCAGAAGACCCTGGATTATGTATTTTCATTCTTAGCCACGTATAAAGTTATTAATAAAAAAGCAAGATAAAAAGCACAGTAAATGTAGGATAACGCAATAGCTGCATTATCAAAATAGCTTTCATAAGGAATATTGAATAAATTTATCACATATTTCATGACCAGAAAAAGCAAAAAAATTATGTCTTGAACAACCATTAATAGACTCGCTACTATCCTTTTTTTTGTACTGTAGTCTTGAAGGTTTTCTAATTTTTTATCCCACTCGCCAAAGGCATAGCCATCTATTATGCATGGCAAAAAAAGGACTATATAGAACGGGCTGGGATAGTAAAAAAGATGAAAAAAGTTATTCACGATCTAGATTTGGGGTGAGAATTACTATTTTTTAGCTGGGAGTGCTTGTGCAGGGCTGCGGAAAATCTCCTACGTTATAAACTGGAAAACTAAATCGGGTGCATCTCAAAAATGTAAATTCATCGAATTGGGCGCACTCAATTTCCAGATCCCCGGCATCTCCAAGATGCCGGGGATCTTATACCGGAAGTGCTAATCGGGAATTTTGCCACCCCAAACTGATGTTTTTGCGAAAGTGAGATGCACCCACTAAATCTAAGAATGCCACTAAAATTAACATCAAATCCCCTTGAGGTTTCTCCATTCAGAGCAGTCCCCGTAGGGTCTTCAGAGTTTGTGGTTACAAATGTATAAAACGATACAAAAAATTGAGAACTCGAGAGCCAAAACCTTTGAAATCTCGTGAAGTTAGTTTTTCTGTCACTCTAAACTCCGAAGAGCCATAGATCCTCACCTCTAAAGGGTCGAAGCCAACCACCTGCCGGGGACGGTTGAGTTCGTCGTAGGGTAGTGGCCAAAACGTAGTGATTTTGAATTTAATCTCTAGATAAGGTGCTTGTAAAATAGTTGTTTTCTTAAAAGCTTCAAGCAGAACCTTAAAAGGTTATTTGATTGATTGGTTATCTGGCTAGTTATTGTTTTTAGA
>NZ_JAQNCQ010000055.1:0-4710 GCF_028368005.1 Geitlerinema sp. CS-897
CCACACCTACGCCGACCCCTACACCCACACCCGCCCCAACTGAGTTAACGGATATCGACGGACATTGGGCAGAACCGTTCGTTCGGGCGTTGTTCGATCGCCAACTCGTAAGCGGTATGGGCGACGGAACCTTTAAGCCAGACGCCCCCATCACGCGGGCGGGATTTGCCGCTTTGTTGGCCAAAGCGTTCGATCGCCCCTTGCAAAACCCTGCCAAAACCTTTCTCGACGTTCCGCCGGACTTCTGGGGCTACGACGCCATTACGGAAGTCACCCGCATGGGATTCATCACGGGTTTTCCCAACAACACCTTTCGACCCGGACAGAACGTCACGCGCCTGCAAGTCCTCCTCGCCCTCAACAGCGGCTTAGATCTCAGTGGGGGCAACCTCAATCTCCTGTCGTTGTTCCGCGATGGGTCGCAAGTGGCACCTTGGGCTGCCAGTGCGGTCGCCAACGCCACCGAAGCGGAAATCGTCGTCAACTATCCCGACGTGCGACAGCTCAATCCCATGACTCAGGCCAGTCGGGCGGAAGTGGCGGTGATGGTCTATCAAGCTTTGGTGAACGAGGGGAGTTTACCGGCGATCGATTCTCCTTATATTGTCAAACCGACCTCGACTCCCGCCCCGTCGTTTTCGGACATTGAGAATCACTGGGCGAAAGAGTTTGTGGTGGGATTGTCGGGTAAGGGTATTATTAACGGATTTCCCGACGGGACTTTCCGTCCCGATACGAAGATGACTCGCGCCCAGTATGCGGCGGTGTTGGCCACAGCGTTCGATCCGCGTCCGAAACGCGCTACGACGACGTTCCAAGATGTACCGCGTGGCTTTTGGGCGCACGACGCCATCCAGAAAACCTATCAAGGGGGATTTCTTTCGGGATTTTCGGAAAATACGTTCGGACCGGGACTCAACGTCACGCGGCTCCAAATCCTGTTGTCTCTCGTCAACGGACAGGATTTATCGGGGGGATCGGCGATGCTGTTGAATCGATATAACGATCGCGACGAGATTCCGACTTGGGCTGAAGCGGCGGTGGCGACGGCGACGCAGAAGCAGTTGGTGGTCAACTATCCCGATCTCGATCGCTTGTATCCCGATCGCGATGCGACTCGGGCTGAGGTGGTGGCCATGGTCTATCAAGCCCTGCGCGAAGCTGGAAAATGGGATCTTCCCGCCGTAGACTCGCCTTACATCGTGACGGCTTGAAACCACATTTGAGGAAATACAGGAATTTTACCTGAGTTTCTCGTTCGTCCGGACGGGCGATTGCGGTTTCTGTAAATTGAATCGTATTCGGGCAGGCAAGCGCTTCTAAGTACCGGTTTTCGGTCGGACGCGATCGCCTGTCCTTTTTAACTCGGCGTTTGTCTGTGATTTCACGGAACTGAGCTGAGAACGTGACAGTTTGTAAGTGCGATCGCTCCCTCGTCTCCAGAGCGTCTACTCTCAACGCCTCGATCGAAGCGATTGCGCTCGAACCCTTGTCGGCTGAATGTTTTCTCGATCGAGTCCCTTATTATATTAAGAAATGTAACAATATATCTTGCGTATATCTACGCAGGATTTCACGAGATATAATAAGTTAATAACCAAAACTGCATAAAATTTCAGCACAGTTGGTTAACGGTCATCTACCGAACCCGAGGAAATGGCAGCGTCGTTGGTTTGAGAGAGACGCTACACCAGTAAGCCCGGTAAACGCCCCAGATGCGCGTCGTCCGAAAGGCTCGTCAGTCAGGGTGGCATCCACTCAACCTCTCCTCGACTGCTCGATCGCAGTACGGGGGCGTTAGTTATACAGAAGGTTTAGCAATGTACGATCGAAACCCGTCTCAACTCACGCGAAAACGGTACGACTCTACACTTCCGACTCAGGAGAGCGTATCCAGAAAACGGAAGTTACCGACTTCACGTTTGGGAAGTAAGCGTCTCGGTGCGTACTTGCTGGAAGCGGGATTGCTGAGTCCCGGTCAAATCCAAGTGGCGACTTACGACCAACAGGTAACGGGTAAGAAGTTTTCTGAAGTCATCGTCGATCGCGGTTGGGTAAAACAGCAAACCATCGATTTTCTCATCAAGCGCGTCATCGTTCCCGAACAACGCCGAGCGCACAGTTCGGGGGCGTTCGCGCAACCGGTCGAACCGTTTTCACAGGTTTACGAACGCCGTAAAGAGGAAGTCCTACAGGAGCCAGAAGAAGAAGTTCCCTGGACGGTCGATTGAATTCCTCGGTACGGTCGAAGTGTCCTCCACATCTATTCAACTCAAACGCCCCCACTTTCCTCGCGAGATTGGGGGCGCTAAGGTAAGAGGTTGGAGAGTGAAGCGTGGAGAGATTTCGTGTGAGATCGATATCAGGAGTTGGGCGACGCTCGATCTCGGCGATCGCAGTGGTATTCGTCGGATGTACGAGCGCAGTGAATTTGCAACCGCCAGAGTCGAGAGGTTTTGAAGTCGTTTTAGAGGAAAGTTCCGAGGATCGCCGATTCGACGAGTCGCAAGAACGCGGGTTTCGAGAACGCAGTCTCGCAGTGCGACGACAACTGGCGCAAGAAGATTTAGTCGAACTCGATGACTGGTGGCGATCGCGCGACATTGGCGATCCCCATAAATACTTACTTCCGCCGATGTTCGCGCAACTGAGCCTCGCGGAACCCGAAGAAAAAAACGAAATTTGGGAAATTTGGCGAAACCTGGAACGGGATGCGTCTGATTTGTACCATTTCCGCAGTATCTACGACGTGCGGATTTTTTTCCTGTTTCGCGACGAACTTCCTGACGACGTGCGAAACGCTTATCAAACGATGGTGTCGAGTCCTCGGGTGTTGGAGTGGGGAGAAGGAGGAACGGAAAACCACATTTCTCAACAATACTTGTCTGGCTTGGCGATGATGGACGGAAGCGGTTTCCCCGTGGCTGCACCCCATTTGCTGGCGACGAACGAAGCGTGGCTGCGATCGGAGGTTTGGAAATATCTCACCATCGGACAAGGAGAGTTTCACTCGTCGACGTATTACGGATTTACCATCGGGGGATTGCTGAACCTCTACGATTTCGCCGAAACCCCCCAATTGCGAAACTTGGCGAAAGCGGCGTTAGATTGGCTGGCGACGAACATGGCGTTGCGCTTGAGTTGGGGAACTGCTGGGGGCGCAGAAAGTCGCGGCTTCGATCGCGGTACTTGGTACGATAGCGGTATCGGTACGGTGGCTTGGATTTGGTGGGGTTCGGACGATCGCGCGGAGATCGATCGCATCGCCTCGCAGACGGACACCAAACGCTCGCGGTTAGCCGTTCTCGCCGCCACCAGCAGCTATCGTCCCCCCGCCGAACTCAGAGCGATCGCCCTCAAAACGATTCCGCTTCCGTTTCAGTTACGAGCCAGCCATCCGGCGTATTACACCTATCACGCAGACAATCAATTTTGGGAAACCTTTTACGCCACGGAAGATTACACCTTGGGAACCTTGGTGACACCGGGGCGATCGTATCAGGTGCGGGGAACCATTAACGCTCAATACGCCACGTACAAACTGGTGGTTCGAGATGTGGAAGGGCGAAAAAACGCCGTCGTCAGTTTGGGGGGAACCTATCATACACCGATGGCTACGGGGCGCAGTCCCGGCGATCGCAAGGTTCAAGAAAAGGGAACGGTACTCTATCAATTGCGCCTCAACGAGCAAGATCGTCAAGCCAACGTTCCCGATCGCACCCATCTCGTCGTTCCCCGAGAATACGGCGAACCCCAGCGGTTTGGGGAGTGGTACGTTTGGCGCATCGAAAACGTTTGGCTCTGCGCGCGCGTTTGGGGCGATACGATCGCCTTGGAAAATCCCGTCGTCGGCGGTGACGAGGACTATTTGGCGTTGGTGGCGCAGGGAACGAATACCGCTTGGATTACTGACGTGGCCAGGGTTGCAGACTATCCGACGTTCGATGGCCTTACTGAAGCGTTAGGGGAAACGGAGATTTCTGACGCGAACCTCGCCTCTCGCGGTGAAATTGGTTACACCAGCTTAGCGGGCGATCGCATCCAAATGCAGTACGCTCCCGATCGCGCGATCGCAGACGCCACCATCAACGGACGCGATCGCGATCTGTCCGAACGCCCCGTCTTAGAAAGTCCCTACGTCAATCAAGACCTCAACAGCGGCCGGTTAGACATCCAAATCCCCAATTCTAAGTTGTGGAGACTCCGCCTCACCCCCAGTCAACCGGTTTGGGAAACGTCCGATGAGTGAAAAGCTGTAAATTTTTCTGTATAATATGGCACATTTAAGACTTTCTTAACGTCTCGAAGTGGGATACAACCATGAAGCTGATGGGTACATCTCAAAAATGTAAATTCATCGAATTGGGCGCACTCAATTTCCAGATCCCCGGCATCTCCAAGATGCCGGGGATCTTATACCGGAAGTGCTAATCGGGAATTTTGCCACCCAAAACTGATGTTTTTGCAAAACTGAGATGCACCCCAGGAATTTCCAATTTTACCTCTTTTTCGGGTTCTCGAAGCCATGTCAAGACTCCTCTAAGCCTTACGTCGTAAGCTTTTCACTTCTTTTCAGCAAGCCCTACCTACAGTATTTTATCGGGGAAAATAGTTATCGAAATGAAGCGCCTTTTGATGCTTCAATGATGGTTCATTTTCGGCAAAGGATTGGTCGCTCTCTACTTCAAAAAATAAATCGAAGAATTGTCC
>NZ_JAQNCQ010000056.1:0-15267 GCF_028368005.1 Geitlerinema sp. CS-897
CTCCCCCTCTCCCCGGCTCCCCCTCCAAAATGTGTGTGTGTGATGTCCCATGCGTGAAGATGTGCTTGTCGTGCAAACGATCGATCTCGCTCAGTTGGAGAATATAAGAGCCAAGCTCGACCTGACGCTGCTGGCGTTGGAGGCGCTGGCCGGTATCGGGTCGGACGCCGTGTTGCGCGTGGCGGCGAAGCTGGGACAAGCGGAGACGATCGGCGATCGCGTCACGCTGTGGCGACTGCGACAGTCGAGTCCCCTGAGAAACGGTCAGGGGGGACGTAAAAAGCTGGACGTGGAAGAGGCGCGATCGCTCGTGTTAGTCGTATGCGCTTTAGCTCGGGAACATCACGAACTGATTCGGCGAGCTATGGCGCTGCTGGAACAGTACGATGCCATCGATCGCCCGCCCCACGAGGCGGGTTTGTTGGGAGACTATCTCGATCGCTTCACGGACGCCTATCAAGAGCGCATGATCGACGGCGATCGCGTGTCGCCCCAAGTCCTCGAACAATTAGCGCTGAAGCTCCTGGTAGACTTGTTGTTTTACAGCGGGCCCGAAGGAGCGCGTCGCTTGTGGTTGGCTCTGTTCGATCGCGAGGTCGCACAGATGCTTCCCCAGAACGCCGAAGCGACGTTTCCACGCCCGAGGGACGCCTTCTGCGATCGAGGGAGCGACACGCCTCGATCGCGCGACAAGCGCGGAAAACCACCATCTCGAAACTTGCCGCGATCGCAGCGTCCGTCTGAGTTGGACTTGCCGTAAACATGAGGTTGCCGTTCGTCTATGCTGTCGTCTGACGCCATCGCTACTATGTTGCGCGGCTCGATCCGCCGTCAGTACACGCCCCCCACCTGTTCGCTATCGGTCACGGCTAAGTGTGGGGCGTCTTGGTTTCGCTCGCAAACTCCCGTGCTGTCGCGAGTACGGTTCGCGCTGTCCTTCGACGATCCTCGGCTTCCCGACGAGCAGCAGAAAACTCTACGGGGGGATAAGGACCAACTCGATCGCCTCTGTGATGCTGTGACGACTTACGTGGGGCATCTGTTGGCGCAACCCCCGCAACCGGTGACGGTCGCCTCTGGACATCGGCGATCGCGCGGCGATCGCTGGCCGGTGACGGCTGCACGTATCGCGCCGTTACCTTACACCTCCGATTCGATATACCTGCAACCGAAGGGCTTCGTCTCTCACGAGTTGGTTTTGGGGTCGCTGGCGACCGAAGAGACCGGAACGGCGATTCGCTTGGGAACTCTGCAACTATTCGATTTGGCGGCGGCCTTGGAAGAGTACGCAGCGGATTTAGGGCAACTTCCCGAACGAGACGGAACGCACGATCGCCTGCCCGTGTGGGTCAGTGTGGCAGCCGGAGCGATCGCCACCTTGGGACTGACCACCGCGCTCGGACGACTCGACGTCGCGCGATCGCCCGAACCGACGGCAACTTCTCAGCCTGCTTTAGACTCTACCTCGACCGACACCACGTTAGCGTCACCCGAGCGCACGTTACCCCCAGCTCCAAAAAACCTAGCCACACCGCCTCCCTTGAGCCGTCCCACCGTGCCACCTCCGACGGCGATCGCGCCGACTCCCATCGAAATTCCCACCCCAGCCACGCCCGTCGCCACCTCGGAGTCTTCGGGTAATACGACCGCCTCGCCTGGGGCAAATCGCGCGACCTCTTCCCCCTCAAACGCGCCCTCAATGGCGGTGACACCCACCACAGAACCGACAGTTTCGCCAGTGGCACCGACGATTCCACAAGTTCGCTTCGAGGACGTTTCGCAACCCGACTCGAGTTTCGATCCCTCACCGACGACGCCAACGCGATCGGCGTCTAGAGATTTAGGGACGGCGTTCGATGTCGTCCCGCAGGTGGCAGAAGTCCGACGCTATTTTCAAGACCGCTGGGAACCCCCCGAGGGATTGACTCAGACTTTGGAATATACCCTGGCGATCGATTCCGAGGGTCGTCTCGATGCGGTCACTCCCCTTGGCAAGACCGCGACGCAGTTTGTCGAGAATGCAAATTTGCCCGACCTCGGCGAAGCGTTCGTGTCGCCTGCGAGTTCGGGCGTTCGGTTACGGCTGGTTCTCGGTCACGACGGTCAGGTTCAAACCTTCGTTCAGTAGGGCGAGGAGGAGAGGAGGAGAAGAGGAGAGGGGGAGAAGGGGAGAAGAGGAGAGGGGGAGAAAAGGAAGAACTTTTTAACTGCCACCACTCTTTACTCTTCCCTCTTCACTGACGAAGTCTCATCACCTCCTCGTCTCATCATCCCCTCATTTCACAACCTATTCCTCTACTTCGCACTCGCACACGACGCCTTCGAGAACCTCTTTGGCGACAGCGAGAGGAACTTCGAGGCGATCGCCGACATCTCGCACGAACGCGATGACGTCTTGAGCATCATCGAGGAGTCGCGCTCCGTCAATATAGAGGTCGCGGTTGGGATAGTTTTGCAAAAATTCCAGTAAGGTAATGCGACCGTCACTGCTGACGGAGTTGATAAAGGCTGCACGCAGCGATTGAATTTCCGCCACGCGACCTCGGTTGTGGAAGACTTGCCCCATTTGGAACAAAACGTATTCCCCCGGCAGAGAATACGTCACGTCGTCGATGAAGCGCAGGCTGACACTGAGTTCTTGCGTCAGAGCGATCTGCATATCTTCAGCACTCAGGTTGGCGGTGTTCGCAATAAACCGCAACGTCGAGGCACCGCGAGGGATTTCTCCGGTTTCAGCTAAGGCTTCTAAATCGGCAATATCGATGTCGCGGTTGGCAGCCCCGTAGGTGAAAACCAGTCGGTCAGCGGCCGCAGCGTCGGCTGTTACCCCTGCAACACCGAGGACTAACGCCGACCCGACCGAGAGCAATTTCGTCACAGGCGATCGCAACCAAGACGGCGGACGGAATATCGAATCAGGCATAGATGTTCTCCAAACGCGTTACTGGGCAGCTTTACTCGGCTTTACAGCTTTCGCTGCCGATAAGGTATTGGCATCGGTTTCGATGTCAGCTTCGACGAGAGAGTCGGACGTCGGACGACATTCAGCCCGGAGTTCGTCGGTGGGTAAGTTGCTTTCGTCCCGAGGCGGACAATCGCAGATGATGTCTTGCAGTACGTCTTTAATCGCTTGCAGGGCGGGTTCGATTTCAGTGATGAAGGAATCGACATCGCGCACCACGCCTTCTAAGCCGCTGGCATTGATTTTGACGATATCTTCCGGGTATGCCTGAATGAGAGTGAGAACCGACACGTAGTCTTGCTCTTCGTATACGTCTACCAACGCCGCGCGAATCGATTCGAGATCGCTGGTGTTGTCAGCACGGGTGATGACTTGCTCGAGCTGGGTGAGCAAGAATTCCCCAGTGGTACTGTTGAGAAAACTTTCGATGTCGCCGCGTAGTCTGGCACTGAGGCGAACTTCTTCGGTTAGAGCATCTTGAAGGACGTTGAGAATGTCTTCGGCAGCCTCTTGCAGAATGTCCTCCTGATCGATGAGGAGTTGTTCGAGTTCTGGAAGGTCTCCGGTGGCAGCAAAGTCGAGAATATCGTCTAGGGTGACGGTAACTTCGTCTTGGTTGTACCGAATGATAATGGTTTCGAGGGCCTCGGCAGGGGCGGTAAACGCCAGCAAGCTCGCACCTGCTCCTACCGCGAGAGTGCGACCGAGCATCTGAGCCGCAGCGTTCAGAATCTTCCGAGATTTCTGGATGAAAGGCATGGCTTTATCGTATTCTGGATATATTCTGGAGTTTTAGGGATCTGTATTCGGTTTGAGTCTATAGCCGGGTTCGGGAAAAGTCAACGAACTTTAGTCAAGTGTAAGGTTTGTGAGATTTTTTTCGCGAGAGTTTAAGTAATATAGCAACCCTAAATCAGTTGTGTAACAAAATTGAGACAAAAAGGGAACGGGGAACGAGGAACGGGGAACGGGGAATCAGATTTTTTTGGGTGTTTTAATTTTTGACGACTCATTTTGGACTGCGATATAACGTTAATGTTTAAACTTTTATGAAATTTCGATTTAAATTTCTTGTAAAAAATTTATTATTTTTTTAGAATTTTAATTTTAAATTATTTGAAATATCGTGTTCGGCAATACAGAAAAAACGCGGCTCGGTCGTGTTTTTAATGTTGGATCGATCGGGATAAGGAGATCGAAGCTGTTTGAGTCAACAATTCTAAGATCGGCAACACAAAAACTCGGAGATGGAAATAAAACGCAAAAGGGTACATCTCAGTTTTGTAAAAACATAAGTTTGATAGGATAAAACATCTCAATTTTTTAGAATTTCCCTTTTGCGCCTTGCCGAACGTCCTTCGATATCTCCCTGCATCAATGTGAGAATGGATGGGGTTTCAATTGCAAAACTGGGAGCGCCTCAATACCTGAATTCTTAAAAAAAGTTCGGTTTTTCCCTCGTAGGCTTCTGTTAAATTGACTAAACTTTGCCGACGATCGCGAGCTTGCATATTTCAAACTCCTCACTTCAAATACGCCACCGTCACCCCCGCACCGCCATCCTTCTGCTGCGCTAACTCAAACCGGTCAATATGACTCGATCGCTTCAAAAACTCATGCACCCCCTCGCGCAATTTTCCCGTTCCCTTTCCGTGAATAATCCACAACGCACCGCCCACGGGAACCGCTTCAGCGATCGCATTTTCTAACGTATGTTCCGCTTCGTGAATGCGATTTCCTCGCAAATCCAACGTATTCTTAGAGGTTCTCACCACAGGCGCAGTTTTCATCGTCACCGTCGGCGCGGGTTTCGCTTTCGGTTGCGGTAAATCCGGTTTCTCCCCAGACAGCGACTCCACATCCGCTAAGGGAACCGTCATCTTCATCAAACCAAACCGCACCACCAGTTCCCCATCTTTGTCTGCTTCGCTGAGAACTTCCGCTGTTTGTCCCAAGCGGGGAATACGGACGCGATCGCCCTCCTTCGGACGAAATCCCGGTTTCGGTTTCGGCGGTTCTCGACGAGAGGGTAAATCCCGTTCCGCAATGGTGTCGATCGCCGCTGTCGCCTTCTGCGCGTCTTGCGCCGTGGGGGTTCCCTGCTGTAACCGCCGAATCACCTTGGCGATTTCTTCCTTCGCCGCCTCGATCGCTTCCCGAATCGCCCGTTCCTGTTCCAGTTTCAGCCGTTCTTCTCGCTGGCGCAACTGTTCGGCTTTTTCCGCAATCTCCTGATTCAACCGTTCCGCTTGCGCCACGATTTGACTGGCTTCGTCGGCTTTCGTCTCCTGACGCCGCCGCTGTGCTTCTAACTGGGCGATGGTTTCGTTGACATCGACGCTGATTCCCGAGGTGACGTACTCTTGCGCCGAGTCCACCACCACCGAGGTTAACCCCAACCGTCTCGCGATCGAAAGGGCGTTCGATCGCCCCGGAATTCCCCACAACAACCGATACGTAGGCGACAAACTCGCGTCGTCGAACTCCACCGACGCGTTCTCAAAGCGATCGTCTTGGTACTTCAACGCCTTCAACTCGCCGAAGTGCGTCGTCGCTACCGTCAACCCAGCGCGATCGCACAAATACTGTAACAGCGACATTGCCAGCGCACTTCCTTCACTGGGATCGGTTCCCGCCCCCACTTCGTCCAATAACACCAACGCGTTATCGTCCTCCGTCACCGCCTCTAAAATACGACTGATGCGGCGCACGTGACCGGAAAAAGTCGATAAATTCTGTTCGATCGACTGTTCGTCGCCGATATCCGCCAACACCTGCGAAAACCAAGGTAACTCGACCGGTTCTCGCGCCGGAACGAACATCCCCACCTTCGCCATCAACATGGTCAAACCCAGGGTTTTCAACGTCACCGTTTTCCCCCCCGTATTCGGTCCGGTAATCGTCACCACACGAATCTGAGGCGACATCGTAACGTCGATCGGAACCACGTCGCGCCCGGCTTCGTGTTTCTGCTGCCACACTAATAACGGATGGCGTAACTGTCGCAGCGTCGTATTTTCCTCGGTGTCTACGAATCGCGGCGGGTTGGCTTCCAACCACAAGCCATATCGCGCCCGCGCAGCGGCTAAATCCAACGTCGTGACGATCGCTAGCAACCGTTCTAAGTCGGGTTTTACCTCAGCGACTCGTTCGGTTAGCGCCCGCAACACCGCCTCTTCTGCGACTTTTTCTCGCCGTTCTAGGGTGCGTAGTTGGTTGTTGTCGTTGACGATCGCCTTCGGTTCGATATACAACGTCGCCCCCGTCGCAGACGCATCGTGAACGATTCCAGGGATCTTGTCTTTTTGCGGGGCTTTGACTGGAAGCACGAAGCGATCGCTTCTCGTGGTGATTAACTGTTCCTGCAACGCGCCCCCCTGACGCTGCATCATGCGGTTGAGGGTTTGATGGATGCGATCGCGGGTTTGTTTGAGTTGGCGGCGAATCGACTCTAACTCTGTACTAGCGCGATCGGCCACATTTGCGCGATCGTCGATACAGCGATGGATTTCCTGTTCGAGTTCTGGATACGTCCGCAACTCGGACACCAACCTCTCTAAAACGGGAAACTCTAAATCCACGTTGTCAACGGTGTTTTGTCCGGCTTTTTCGATCGCCCGTCGAAGCTGTCGCGCCCCATATAAGGTTGTGGCGATGTCTAGCAGGGCGTTTCCGTCGAGAATTCCGCCAATTTCCGCGCGATCGAGCGAACTTCCAATATCGCGAATTCCACCGAACGACAGTCCCCCCTCGACCGTTGTTTCCAACGTATAGGCTTCCTGGGTTTGTGCTAACAGGTGCAAACTCTCCGATCGCTCGTCGGGAATCGGCAGAGAACGCGCCGCGATCGACCCCAACTTCGTCGCCGCAAAAGTGGAGAGATGCTGGCACAATCGAGGCCATTCTAGGAGGTTTAGGGTTTCTTCTCGAATCAAAGCGTTTGAGGGCAAAGAGTTCTGTTGTAATCTAGTTGTAATTTTAGAGTAATCTTAAAAGAGAAGCAATGGGAAGTTTTTCTGTATCGCGTTTTGACATTCGCGAAATTGCTCGTGCGGTGAAAACCCACCGAAAGATAAAGAATATCCCAGAAAAAAGGGTTTAAAACAAAGATCGGGGTAAGTCCAAACAACTTACCCCTCGCTCGCGATCGGGTTCGACTCAATCTCGACGCATCAGCAACAATTGCACCAATTGCAGCACGGCGTAGAGAGCCGTTGCCACATAAGTCCAGGCTGCGGCTTGCAAGACCGCCCGAGCGCCTCGGTTTTCGTCTCCTTGCAGGATACCCAGTTCGTCTACAATTTTCAACGCACGACTCGAGGCGTCGAATTCCACGGGAAGCGTAACGACGTGGAATGCAATTACTGCCACGAACAGGGCAATTCCCACGTTAATCAAGCCTGCGAAGTTGAGCAAAATTCCCGCAATGACCAGTAACGGGCCGAAATTTGCCCCGATGTTCGCCACGGGAACCAAAGCCGCCCGAAAATTCATGAACTGATATCCCTGTTTGTCCTGCATGACGTGGCCGCATTCGTGGGCTGCTACCGCCGCCGCCGCCAGGGACGACGACCTGAAAATCCCCGAAGACAGGCGTACTGCTTTCGCACTGGGGTCGTAGTGGTCGGTGAGTTCGCCGCTGACGGGTTCGACGCGCACGTCGTAAATTCCTTTTTTGGCGAGAATTGCACGGGCGACTTCTTCTCCGGTCATTCCCAAAGTCGAGGGAATTTCAGCGTAGCGTCGATAGGTATTGTGGATTTGGGCTTGCGCCCAAACCATTAACAGAATACCGGGAATCAAAACGAGATACGACCAATGGAAATACGGCATCGGTTTTTCGCTCTCTCGATCGGGAAGGGATAGTTTTTAATTTTAGTATAAATGAGGCGATCGCGTCTTATCCCGAACGTTGTAGTCGAAATATCCGTACTCGCGGTTTGAAGTGTTTGCGAGTCGGGCGATCGTTAGGTCACTTTTTGAAAAATAAGTCCTTCTAATTGGTGCTGTTCGACACACTCTTTAAATCGATCTGAAACTAAAGCGACATTCTCTTCAGGTAATCGAAAAATAGGGCGATCGCCAATACGTTCTTCATAAAAGGCATATTTCTTTACTCTAATAACTCTCCCAGCACTAGATCTTTGAATTTGTGCGAGAGAGTAGTTCAGACAGTCTACTACTTCAAGAACTCCAATCGCAAAATACCTATCGCCTGAATCATATACAAGTGGAAATAATTTGACATACCCTTCTATTAAAGGATATAAAATCTTCACAGATTTTTCATTAAAGATTAAATGAAATCCAATGAACCCAGGAAAATGTCCTGATTTTTGACCTGGTTTGATTTTAACCCGAACGGGATTCCATTCCTGCTGTGGGTTCTTTGAAGAGGCAGGATATCCTAACAAGTGTAAAATTCCTAGAAGATCTTCGTCACAAAGATCTTCTACTAAATCGATACGATCGTATATATTTACATCAGGTATGGGTCTATAAATATTTTGCATTTTATGCAACTTACATTCAAGATTTTCAAAACAAATTTGATTTTTTCAAAATACATTTTGACTTATTTTTTCCGTAAATATGTTCTATTAGTAAAGGTATCCAGCTTATATCAGTTCCCATATTTCCATAATACTTCCAATGTTTAAAAAATTCATACACTTGGTCTTTAACAGTAGGAACTAATGTAACAATACGATCTATAAATTCTTCACTACCACCAATGAGTGCGTGATGTTCGTGAGACAGTATTATACCCCATTTTCCTGTAGGAGACAGTAAAATATTTTCGGAAAATGTTATATCACGCAAATCTTTCGGAGATTTCTCAAAAGAAGAATAAACATCGATTTCTGAGAATGGTATGTAAAAATGATTTGTTTTATCTTTTTTGGCTGATTTTTTGCAGTATTGTGCTGGTAAAGAATAAAGTAGCGATCGCTCTTTTTTAGACAGTTTTGATATCTGATTTTTTATGTTTTCTGAATAAGGCGAAACATCTTCTTTTTTAACATCATTTTCTTCATATGTCCACAAAGATGAGATATAAAAACCCTCATCACCAATTATTAAGGCAGTTTCAACGATCGCATCTAGAAGTGGCGGATCGATTTGATAAGAGTAACCAAAGACGAGCAACCGCGATTTAATATTTTCAGAAAATGGAGCACCAAACGGATCGCTGTTAACAAATACCTTTCGCTTAATTGGTTTGATTTTCACAGAAAATTCATCTTGGGATATCCGTTCCATTTTTTTAAATCGGTGAATTGATTTTAAAATTCTCCAGGTTTAAAACTGCCGCTGTCGGAAAATGGCGATCGCCAGTGCCAGTAAGACCACAATATAAGTCACGCCGTAGAGAACGTTCAACCACAACGTTCCCGCATCGGGCATCGCTGCCATGCCATAAATTGCTTCGTTTTTAACATCCAATCGTAACAAATCGGGCAGAACGATATATAACACCGTTGAAATGGGTTTGAACGATTCGTTATTCGTTGTTTCCGCTAACTGTAATAAATCTCGACTGAAACTTCCTGCCAAATACGTCGCAAGCGTTAAAAACGATGCGAGTAACGAACTCGTAAACACGCCAAACAAAATTGCTACCGCAATTAAAACCGCCAGTTTTAAACCCAGAAACGCCACGGCGATCGCAAAACTACCCAACGGAATCTCGATGCTGCTTAGTGCTGCGATCGGTAGCGTCACGATCGCCATCGATACGATCGCAACTAACAACACAGCCCAGAGTCCGAAAAACTTCGCGATAATCAACTCTCCGCGAGAAATCGGTTTAGAAACCAACACCAACATCGTTCGTTTGTCGATTTCTTTATTAATTAATGCCGTTCCCACAAACGCCGTAATAAACACCCCCAACAGTTCGATCGTTCCCAATCCCAGATCGAGAACGATTTTGGGATATGCCCCCGCCGATAAATCGGGAAGCAAACGCACCGCAAGAACGAGAACCAATACGTAAAATCCAATTACGTAAAGAATGCGATCGCGCACGACTTCCCGAAAAACGTTCGTAGCGATCGCCGCAAAACGACTGAAATTGACGACGGAGGACGTGCGAGAAGTTCGAGTTTCTGGAGTCTCTGACATCATGATTCCGGTTGGCTTTCCTCAAAAACGGTATAGGGTGTGAAGATCGCTTGCGTATCAGTATTACATTGAAGCGACCCCGTCGTATCCCGCTGCTGGGCTTCGATCGCTGGGGGAACCTCCTGACGCTTAACCCGACACATTAAGGTTATCGTCTGTCCGTTCTCGTCTAACCAGTAGCGCTCCCAGTACAATTGTACGAACAAACGATACTCGTCCCGACCGTTACCGCCGACTCTCAAGGAAATATCCCAAGGGCGATCGCCTTGAATTTGCTGAATTTCGGGTTCGAGGTTGCGTCGGACTAAATTAGGATCTGCACGGACGTTCAGCAGAATTTTTTCAATTTCCGACCACGATCGATCTTTAAAATGCTTCTCGAGAAAAACTTCGACTGTACGCGCGATCGCGTAACCTCTCAATTGTGAGGGACTGGCAACGCGGACGATAAAATTACTTTCCGTTAAATCTGCCAACCGCACGCCAGGGTAGTCGGCGACCCAATCTTGGAGAAGAAACGTGAAGTAAATCCAACAACTGAAAACCGTGGCAATTAATCCTCGCAGTAACAACGCCGGACGTTTTTCGACTGAAGGAATTTTAAAATTGCGTTGTTTTCCGACGAAGGACGGTAGAACGGCGATCGTACTGGTTACGAGGGGAAACGCGACGAACGCCCAGCGAGGAACCCGTCCCGATTCGTCACGAAAAAACATCGTACAGAGAACGGCAGCGACGATTCCCGGTCCTAAAGAAATGCCTAGAATTTTCCAAGGATTGCTACTTTGCCACCACGCCAACGCGAAGAGAAAAACCACCCACCCCAATCGCGTAATGGGAGAGTCTGCAAGCTGAAAACTCGGTTCGGCTAGAACGAGCGCCAAGGAAATTAACCAAATTCCCCAACTGGTTAACATGAGCGTTTGCCAAGAGGCAAACTTGGGCGGTTGGAATTGCGATCGCACCCATTTCCAGTTGTCCATATGCGTAAAGTTTTAAAGCATTAAAAATAAGCATAAAAGAGGTCAAAAAACAAGTACCATTAAAACGAGCAACAGTAAAATACTCGCGTGACTCATGGCGTGACCGATCGAAATAGCACGGTTTTGGTCGGCTTTAACTCGGTAACGAATCAAGCGCTCCGAGCGAGATTGCTCTGCTTCCTCGTACAAACTCAAGTTTTCGACGGGTAAGATTTTAAATCGCTGCAACGTATACAATCCCTGACATTTTACAAACAAACTGACAAAAAATACAACGACGAGACTCAAGACTAAAATCGGTTCGACTCGATCGCGTCCGAAATCTGGAATCAAGCGCCCGGTAAAAATAAAAGAAACAGTTTGTGCTTTTAACGGTAGATCGGCATCTAAATTTTGGAAAACATAAAAAAAGATCGTCCAACCGATCGCCACACAAAGCAAATTCATCGACACGGCATAATACGTACTCGTTCGTTTTGTGATTTGAAGTTGTTGGTGAATGATAGTCGATTCAATGGCGATCGCGATAAAGAGAAACAACGTTTGACACGCCATCGCTCGCAATGGCAAAATCATAAAGTTTCACCTCCTTCAACGACTCAAATCACTTTGCTTCTCAGTTTTATAAAAACAAGAGTTAAACTCAAAAACTACCGCAAAGGAATTGCGATGACGAACTCCGTACCTTCTCCGAGCTGAGAATTGCAGAGAAGCTCGCCGCCGTGCTTGTCTACAACAATCTGATAGCTAATCGACAGTCCCAAACCCGTTCCTCGTCCGACAGGTTTCGTCGTAAAAAACGGATCGAACAGCCGATCGCGCGTTTGGGGAGGAATTCCCGGCCCGTTATCGCGAATGCGAACGATGACTCGCGCCTCGTCCTCTATCTCTGTCGAAATCCAAATCGTCGGTCGTTCGCCATTGTACTCAGTTTCGAGGGCGTCGATCCCGTTGCTAAGAACGTTCATAAACACCTGATCGAGCAATCCAGCGTAGCAGGTGATGCGATCGGGTAAACGACCGTAGTTTTTCACGATCGCGATCGCGGGTCGATCTGCGGTCGCTTTCAAACGACTCTGAAGGATCGTTAACGTACTCTCAATTCCAGCGTGGAGATCGACCGCCTTCATATCCGCCTCGTCAGCTCGAGAAAACGTCCGCATCGATCGCACGATTTCCTGAATCCGAGTGGTTCCCACCCGCATCGACGTTAGAATTTTCGGGAAATCCTCCATCAAAAAGGCTAAATCGATTTCGTCGGCGTACTCCTGTAGCGATCGCGGCGGATCGGGATAGAGATCTCGATAACGCTGCAACAACTCGGACAAACTCTCAGCATACCCCTCCACGTGGGAAAGATTTCCTGAAATAAAATTGACTGGATTGTTAATTTCATGGGCGATACCGGCGACCAGTTGTCCCAAACTCGACATTTTCTCGGTTTGCACCAATTGAGATTGCGTACTTTGCAGTTTCTCCAACATTCGCGCCAGTTCCATGGCTTTGGTACGGGTTTGTTGGTACAGTTCCCCTTGGTTCAACGCGATCGCTAACTGAGTTCCCACCGTTTCGATCGACTCGATTTCCACGTCCAACCAATCGCGCGTCTGGCGATCGACCAACACCAACACCCCCAATTCTCCCTGCTGAGTTTGAATCGGAAGCGTCAAACAGGAAACGGCGTTTTCCGAAGGTTCTGCGCGATCGGTCTCGGACTCCGAAGCCAGATCGCATCGCACTAACGACCGATAAACCTCTTCCGACATCGTCCGAAGATGGCTGGGACGACAGCGTTTCAACTGACGAACCGTCTCCGGCGTCAACCCCATCTCGCCGACCGAATAAGACTGTCCCAAATCGCTGGCTGCGAGAACGTGGTGAGATTCCGCTACGACTTCCCAATGAGGCGTCTCGCCGCCGCGATACCAACAAAAGCTACACCGCTCGACGTTCAATAACGTTCGCAGTTCTCGAACCACCGTGTCGAGAATCGTGTCGATATCTAGAAAATTACGAATCTGCGACGCCACGCGACCGATCGACCGTTCCCACTGGGCTCGTTCGTAAATCTCCCCTCGCGATCGCTCTAACGCCTGTTTTGCATCTTCCAATTGCACCGTTCGCCGGATCGACATCCACAAATACGCCGTCACGAGCGTCGTTAACGCAAGTCCTACTGCAAAAGTCGCTTCGACTTTCCGACTCTGCGATCGATATTCGGGTTGCGGACGCACGACTAACAGCCATTCTCGGTTGTGTCCGCCGTCGAAAGCTTGCGGGACGACCTGTAAGGAACGAGTACAGTTGGGATACACCGCACAAGTCGCATCTGCAATTCGCACGTTCTCCGACGGCGGGGTCAGGGTTCGCCGTTCTGCGTCGTAAGTGACGAGCAGTTGACGCTCGGCGATCGCCGTCAGATCGAAAATCTCGAAATTCAGATGGTTGAGATTGACCTCTCGAATCGCTTCTCGAACTAGGCGATCGCGGGAATAGGCGATCGAGACTAACCCGAACCCCGTCGGTTCGGAACGATACACGCCGCGTACCACCCGAAACTGGTCTTCGTCGTCCGTCTCGAACGCGATCGCTACCGCCGCGTTCCGTAGGTGGGGGGAAATCTCGAAAGAACGGTTCGACAGTCCGTCGTATCCGAGTTGAGAGCTATATTGAGCTGAGGGTTCGATATGCGAGATCGGAAAGTATTCCGAACGAGGGGGAGACGGAACGGCACGTCCGCGATCGTCGAGTTCCCAAATGGAAAAGGGAAACGGTTTCTCGGGAAAGTCGAGGGCGCGATCGCGGTTGGGTTCGGCTAAAATTCTCGGTTCCGCGATCGCGCGTTCGTATAGATCTCTTTCTGTTTTTTCTACGCGATCGATCCAAGCCACGCTCTCGATGGCGGGATATCGCTGTAAAAACGAGGTTGAAATCAAGGAAAAGTTTTCAGCAGTGACGCGATCGGCGGCTTCGTAGAACGTTCCGAGAGTTTCGGGAACTTCGATGTAGCGATCGATCTCTTGTTGGAGAGCCAAAGCTAACGCCTCGACCTGTTTGTCGAAGTTGTACGCCGTTCGTCCTCGTTCTGAGGCTGACACCAACACAGCGGCGATCGCCGAACAACCCAAACCGACGATCGCGCTCAGACGAACAGGGAGATAGCGATCGCGACGATCGATCGTCGTCCAAGGGCTTTGTTTTAACACTCGAGCGACGGTCGATCGCCAACGGAACCGCTGTTGTTTGATAAATTGCCCAATTCGGTCTGTTTTGTGGTGTTGCACGATAAACGTTAGAGGAAGTTAGGAATTTCTCAATTTGTATTCACTTTTCAACCTCAGCGATCCCGAAGCCGGATAACTGTTGCTCGCTTGTATCTCGAGATTTAAAGAACGCGGATTTGCGTTTTCAGCTTAACCGCTAGGAGCCCCGCACTGTACCCGAAGGGTCAGTGCCGGGAGGAATAGCGGGGGCGTCGATGGGGTTCAATGCCCCAGAGACGCCCAGACTTCTAATGTATTGCCGCAAAACGTCGGTTTGATTGCGTTCCGTGAGTTCACAATATCTGTCTAAATGTTCCTTTTCAACATCCGAGATTCTAAGGCTTATTTGTTTCATGGGTAGCGATCGTATTTATATCTGCTACAATCATGGCATGAAACTAGCCTACCAGTACAAGTTATTGCCGACCTACGAGCAACGATGCCGCATGGATAAGTGGCTCGATATGTTGCGCTGTCAGTACAACTACCTGCTGGCAGATCGCTTTGACTGGTGGGAGATGAATCGGTGTCCTGTTAATGCTTGTCCTTTGGTGTGCAGTATCGCTGAACCCAGAGAACAGCCCGAATACTATGGGCAAAAACGCTCCCTGGTCTCACTTAAGCAGGAGCGAGAATGGTACGCCGATATTCATGTTGATGTCTTGCAGGAAATGGTGAAGCAGGTAGACCTCGCATTGGCTCGGTTCATCAAAGGCGACAAGAACGGCAAACGTAGCGGTAAGCCTAGATTTAAGGGGAAGAACCGCTATCGCACCTTTGCTTATCAGCGAAGCCGCGAAAGCTAATAAGCAAGTCGTGAAGGTTAACCCTGCTGGTACATCCCAGCATTGTGCAATTTGCCTGAACCGAGTTCCCAAGGAGTTGTCTGACCGCTGGCATGAATGCCCGCATTGCGGTGCGTCTATGCCAC
>NZ_JAQNCQ010000057.1:0-23019 GCF_028368005.1 Geitlerinema sp. CS-897
ACACGCTCAGATGGGGTAAGATGGTGATGGCTCATTGGTTCGATCTTCAATTAGGTAATTATTCATGAAAGATCGAAGTATAGCCGATGAGCCTTTATTCGTAAACCCACCGGTGTTGCATTTCATTTTTGAATCGGCGATGCAAGTCAATATTTGTACGAAGCCGACTACTAATATCACGCTGATATTCCTGGCTAAAAAGTTGTTGCTGATGTAAGTAAAATAAAATTGAGATACAATTTCTAGCCCAATTAACACTCCCCATAAAAATCGAAATTCATTGCGATTTATAAATCGAGAAATCCCAAAAAAGTAAAAAATGCGAGATGTTGTCAAAAATACATTTCCTAAAAAACGCAAAACAAGAAGATTTGGATGAAACCATCGAATCAAAAAAAACAAGAAAGTAGCAGCCGATAAAATTGTGCCGACCGTATAAATCTGAAGTCCACGATATCGATAGACGATCGATCCAAGAAAAATTAAAACAAGAGCATGAAGTAAAGACGACACGCTGACGACGAGAGACATGGTAGCGGTATCGATAAGCATAAATGCATAACCATCGAACGGGATTGAAGAAGATCGATAGATCGCAGCTTAGACGTAAAAATAGCGATCGCGCATAAAAAATACTCAAACGATAGCATTTTATTCTGAATTCGATAAGATCGAAATAGTAATAAAGTTTTAGAAAAGGCGATCGCCCTTCTTGGCAGCAAACTGCAAACCTTGTAGATCGCGAACTGTTTCTTCACACTTCACAGAACTCGGGTTTCTAAGAAAATTCAGTCTCTTGATTTAAGTCAAAGACGCCCCAGGTCTCCACTTCGTAGAGTAAGCATAGACCGAACGAGAGGAGACAAAAACCGTGTTCTGTACCCAATGCGAACAAACCACCCGAGGCGAAGGTTGCTTTATCTGGGGAGCTTGCGGAAAAAGCCCCGACGTAGACGCCCTGCAAGACCTCCTCACCCATGCCCTGCGGGGATTAGCCGAAGTCGCCGTCACCGCATATCGCCACGGCGTTCGACAAGCCAAAGCCGGGCATTTCGCCTGCGAAGCCCTTTTCGCCACCCTCACCAACGTCAACTTCGACGAAGATCGCTTTATCGAGTACGTCCGAGAAACCGTCGAACTCCGCGACTCCCTCAAAACCTTACTTCCAGCAGACTTAGAATGGTCGGACGTGGCGATTTTCCAACCCGCCGACAGCCTTGAAAAACTCGTCCAACAGGGCAAAGACGCCGAATACAACTTCATCAGCCAAGGAACTGGCGATGTCGATGTCTTCTCCCTGAAACTCACCGTTCTCTACGGCTTGAAAGGCATCGCCGCCTACGCTCACCACGCCGCCGAACTGGGCTACCACGACGATCGCGTGTACGATTTCTTTTACGATGCCCTAGCTGCCCTCGGACGCCGCGACCTCAACCTCAACGATTGGGTACAGATTGCCTTAAAACTCGGGGAAATCAACCTGGTGGCCATGGAAATCCTCGACGCCGCCAACACCGAAACCTACGGACATCCCGTTCCGACGCAGGTTCCCATCACACCTCGCCCCGGAAAAGCGATTCTGATTTCGGGTCACGACTTAGCCGATGTCGAAGCCTTGCTGCAACAAACCGCCGGAAAAGGCATCGACGTTTACACCCACGGCGAACTGTTACCCGCCCACGGCTACCCGAAACTCAAACAGAAATATCCCCATCTGTACGGTCATTACGGGACGGCGTGGCAAAACCAAACTCGCGAATTTAACGAGTTTCCCGGCCCTATCGTCATGACGACGAACTGCTTGATGCCGCCGAAATCCAGTTATCGCGATCGCGTGTTTACTTTGGGGGCGGTGGGCTATCCCGACCTCAAACACCTACAACGGCAGGATTTGAGCCAGGTCATCCATATCGCTGAAGCGATGGCTGGCTTTACTGAAAAAGCTGCCGAAGTTAAAACCGTCACCACCGGATTCGCCCGAAACGCGGTTCTCAGCGTTGCCGATACTGTCGTCGAAGCGGTCAAACAAGGCAAAATCCGCCATTTCTTCCTCGTAGGCGGTTGCGACGGAGCCAAAACCGAACGGGGATATTATACAGAGTTCGTCGAACGCGTTCCCGACGACTGCGTGGTGTTGACCCTGGCTTGCGGGAAGTTCCGCTTCTTCGATAAAGACTTGGGCGATATCGGCGGAATCCCCCGGCTGATGGACGTGGGGCAGTGTAACGACGCCTACTCCGCCATTCAAATCGCCCTGGCGTTGGCGAACGCGTTCGATACGGATGTGAATCAGTTACCCCTGTCGATGGTGTTGTCCTGGTACGAACAGAAAGCGGTTTCGATTCTCCTGACGCTGCTGTATTTGGGCATTCAAAACATCCGCCTCGGTCCGACGCTTCCGGCGTTTATCTCGCCCAAGGTGTTCGAGTTGTTGTCGCAAACCTACCATTTGCAGAAGATTACGACGCCGGATGAAGATTTGGCCGCCTGCTTGAATCGTTAAGTCTCTTCTCTCAAAACCGGATAACTCCTCTTTTCGGGAAAGTCGATGGGCTTTCCCGTTTTTTATGGTAGTTCTGAAGTTACTGTTTTAGATCGTATGCCAATTTTTCAAATTCTGGCAAGAGTCGAGAAGGAACTAAGAAAATCATTTTGATACGGTAATTGACAGGTTGCTTCTCAATCTTTATAAATTTTGCGGGAAGATGAAATTTATCTTTAGGCTTGGCAAAACAAAAACAGGAAAACCCGATCGATTCGATAAACCTGAGCAGCCTTGAATCTGGATATGCTTCTGATAATACCAAAGGTCGATCGCGCATGAGAAGATTCTTGCCACCTAATAAAATATCAAGATCTGCCCCCTCAGCATCTGTTTTAATACCTGAAACTTTTAGAGAAGGGTATTCTAACATTAAATTATCTAGAGTGTTCAGCTTAACAACTACTGTTTGGTTATCTTGAAGATTTTTTCTGACCAGAGAACTCAGCTCAGAAGACGAATGCAAGTTGAGTTTCATTGTCCCCAGCTTAGAATAGAGTGCCTCTCTAATTACATAACAGTTTTGAAACTGAGAAAGATTTTTTTCTAGATGCTTAGCAACTCTTGGATCGGGTTCAAATGCGTAAACTGTATTAGAAATAGGGGCTGCAAGTAAGCTATAATATCCGATATTAGCTCCGATATCAATAAAGCTTTTATCAGAGTCTAAAAAACGAAGTAATAAATCCTCACTACCCCAATCGAGCTGATTTCTTTTTAGAAAAAGCTCTGTACCGAATCGACTATCCGAAGGCAGTGTTATTTCTACATCATTAAAAAGCTTCATTTTTTGGCTAGTATTTGTAATTTTATAAAACCCTCGAAATAAATAGCGATATACAAAATTTACATAGCCAACTTCTAGAGCCAGTCGATAAAAAAATCTGGGTTTTTGCAAGATTTTTGAGATCGATTTTGTCTTATTCATCGTGCCAAAATATTCGACGGTATTTTTCTATATTTCTCCATAGGTTAACTTGTGGTTCTGAGGTCGTCAAGAACGGGTAATCTCAAGTTTGTAGAATGACCCCTCCGCACCTCGACTGAGGCTTCGACGGTGAGCGTTCAGCGACTCGACGGCTCGACTGAACTCGCCGAACGTTCTTCGGCACCTCCCCGATCTCGCGGGGAGGATAGGTTGGGTTTCGATAACAAAAGTGAGATGCACCCTCAAGAACTGATATGGTATCTGTGTCTCAAACGCTGGAATATTCAATAAAACGTTTGTTTTTGCTGTTTGACTGCTTGGAATTAAATTTTCTGCTTTTCTAGCCGATCTCGCTCTGTCTAGGCAGGTCTGCTTTTTAAATTACGGTAACAACTCTATATTGCTAGGCTCGGCTCATCTCTCTCACGTCACGCGACTTCCCCTCCTGAAGCGGACATCGATGTTGTAATTGACAATAAGTCCTAGTAGCGTTAGTCTGAGGGCTGTTCTTTTTGCAGTCTAGATAAGAATTTATCTCAACAATGAAAAAGTCATTGAAACCCGTCGAACTGTTTCTAGCCTTGGGTGTTGCCACGTCGATCGCCGCTTGCAGTCCTACCCCCACGGACGGCGGCGAAGGCGGTGAAGCCAGTACGCCAACCACAGAAGAAACCACTGATGAAGACGATCGAGGCGTAACCGCCTCGGACACTCCCACGGATGAAGGCGGTGAAGGCGGTGAAGGCGGTGAAGGTGGCGAAGGTGGTGAAGGTGGCGAAGGTGGTGAAGGAGCCTCTTCAGGCAATCCCGATGTAGATTATATGACCGCTCTCGGCTTGATGAAAGGCCACCTAATGGTGGCTGAAGAGTTGATGGAAGCGGGGGAATACGAACAAGCCGAACCCCACATCGAGCATCCGGTGGCGGAACTGTATGCCGATGTCGCCGATCGCTTGCCTGAATATAACGTCTCTGATTTTAAACCCCAGCTCGACGAACTGACCGATCTCGTTAAATCCGTTCCCGAAGATGCGGAAACCACCCAGGCGTTAGACGAGACTATGCAAACCATCGACGATGCGATCGCCGCCTTACCCGAAGAACAGCGTCAGTCGCCAGAATTCGTTCTCGAGGTGATTAACAACTTGCTGAGAACGGCGGCGGAAGAATACGAAGCAGCGATCGTAGACGGTCAAATTGTCGAGGCGATCGAATATCAGGATTCGAGAGGCTTCGTCTACTATGCCGATATGCTGTTCCAACAGGTCGCCGACCAAATCGACACCAGCGATCGCGAGGCCATCGCCGCCACGTTCGAGGAACTGAAAACCGCCTGGCCGTCGGCAATTCCGCCGGAATCTCCGGTTAAAACGCCCTCGGAGGTGTTCGGTTTGGTGTCGGAAGTGGAATTGAACAGTTGATTTCCGTTTGGGGGCGAACCCATTCGCCCCTAGGATAATGTTGTCTGTGCAATTTCCACCGTCAGAAGTCTCAATTTTCCAAGGCTGCGATCGTGATTTTTACGATTCCTAACTTTCTGTCTCCCGAAGAGTTACACCGCATCGGCGAAATCCTCCAGCAAGCGGAATTCGTTGACGGTAAACTCACCGCTGGCTGGTACGCCAAGCAAGTGAAACACAACCAACAGTTGAAGGGTAAAACCGCCACTACGACGACGCTGCGGAAGTTGGTACAGGGAGCGTTCGATTGCAATCCGCTGTTTCAAACCGCCGTTCGTCCCCGCAAAATCCACTCGATCCTTTTCAGTCGCTATGACGAGGGAATGTCTTACGGGAGACACGCCGATAATGCGTTGATGGGGGCTGAGTTTTGGCGATCGGATGTTTCGTTTACCGTGTTTCTCAACTCGCCTTCGGACTACGACGGTGGCGAACTTGCGATCGAAAGTGCAGACGATGAAAAGTCTTATAAACTCGACGCGGGATCGGCGATCGTTTATCCCTCTTCGACGTTACATCGGGTCGATCCCGTCATCCGAGGAACCCGTTTTGTCGCCGTGGGTTGGGTACAGAGCTTGATTCGCGATCCCAGCCAGCGAGAAATTCTCTTCGATCTCGAAACGGTGAGGCGATCGATCTTTGCTAAAGAGGGAAAAACCACAGAATTCGACTTACTGTCCAAAAGCGTCGCCAATTTATTAAGACGTTGGGCAGATTAATCGTCAATTTCTTGTAGATGTTTTGTAGGTTGTGTGGAGCGAAAGCGAAACCCAACATTACTATAACTGCTGTTCGAGTCCCCATTTAAGAGCTGCACTCTAGATCCCCGAAATCTCCAAGATTCCGGGGATCTTCTAGATAAAACACACCCTCAAAAGTGCGTAAGCTTTAGTAGATTTTGGGTAAGTTGTGTGGAGCGAAAGCGAAACCCAACATCAAACCTCTTTCACGAACCTCCTCAAAGGTGCGTCAGCTTTAACGGTGTAATCCGAACAGTTATCGGTTTTCCCCCTGACGCACCCTACGCGCACCCTGCCAAATCCTAAAACGTCACTCTCAAATTCGCTTGAAAGTTCCGACTCAACCCCGGAAACCCTGGAAAGGCTTCGTACTGCTCGTCAAACAAATTGTTCAAACTGGCGTTGAGTTGTACGTTCTCGCCAAACGGAATTTGAGCTTTCAAATCGACGGTGGTATAACCGCTCAAGGTTTCTGTATTGGCGTTATCCACAAATACCTCGCTGATATGATGGAGGAAAACACCGGTGTAAAACCCGTTGGGACGAGCGTAAGCGACGCCTAAATTGAAACTGTCGCCATCGCGAAAACTCAAATCGTTGCCTTCAATACGTTCGTTTTGGTCTTCGAGGATTCGCGTATCGTTCAAGGTCAAATTAGCGAACGCAAAGAAGTTTTCGGCGAGCTTGATATTTAAATCCGCTTCGAGACCGATGGTTTCTACTTCACCAATGTTGGTAAAGGTACTCGTCGGCGAACCGAATTCAAATGCCACCAATTCGGAAATATGGTTGAGGAAAAACGTCAACCGAAACAGTCCGAAATCTCCAATTTCTTGGTCGAGTCCGATATCGAAACTGTTACCCCGTTCCGGTCGTAAGTCCGGGTTTCCTTCTACGTTGAAGGAGGCTAAACCTTCAAGTTCTGAAATTAAAGGTGCGTTAAAACTTCTGGCGTAGTTTGCTCGCAGACGGGTCGAATCTGTCACTCGCCACAGCAACCCCGCACTGGGAGACGTAAAGGAACCGTTCTCGAGGCTGTTGAAGTCCTGACGAACGCCGACGTGAGCGGTGAAAGCGGGGGTAATATCGACTTCGTACCGGGCAAAAAGCGCACCTTGGTCGATGTTGTCGTCGTAGTTTTCTCGACTTTCCCCCGTGAAGAAACTAAAGGTGTTATTTTCAGAGTTAGTCGTGCGAAAATCTGCGCCGTAAGTTAAGTTGTGAGCGTCGGCGAGCTGCCAGCTATGCTGAAGTTGGAAGCCGAAGGAGGTGCGATCGATCTCGTCGCGGGTGGTGTTGGGATTGCGGAAGGTATAGTCGAGAACGTCGGTATAGACGCGAGCGGTGAGTAAGGAGTCGCCGTCACCGTTGAGTTCCGATTCCCACAGTAAATCGAACAGCCAGTTTTCCGTGTACTGCTGAGCGTCTGGGGTCAGACTGTTGAACTGTCCGAGGCTTCCGGCGTCGGTGGGAACGCCGCCAGGAATTCCTAAATCGCGGGAGAGATACAATCCGGTAAAGGTCAAACGGTTGCGATCGCCAATGTCGGCGGTCAGTTTGACATCGACGTTGTTATAGTTAACTTCCGCGTTGTCGCGGGTTCCGTCGAAGGCGATCGATTCGAGTTCGAAGGGAAAATCATTTTCGGAATAGGTTCGGTTGTAGCCGACAACCCAACCGAAATCACCAACGGTTCCGCTGCTGCGAACGCTTTGCTGGTTGTAGCCGAAACTCCCAAACCCGCCGCCGACAGTAAATTGAGGCTCCTCTGTCGGCTCTTGACTGACGATGTTGATGGTTCCCCCCACGCCACCGGAACCGTACAGCGTCGAACTTCCGCCGGGAACGACTTCCAAACGCTCCACGAAATCGGTGGTGAACGCGGATAAGTCGAAATCGCCAAATCCTAAATCGTTGAGAGGGCGTCCGTTGAGGAGGATTAAAGTTTGGGAAGCATCGCCGCCTCGGACGAACTGGGAACTCGTCGCTCCCAACTGTCCGCCAGAAGTTCCGTCGCTGAGAACGCCAGGAACGAAACGCAAGGCTTCCTGTACGGTGACGGCGTTCTGGATTTCGATTTGTTCGCGGGGAACCACGTACACCGGACGAGAGGAATCTTGCAGGGTTCCTTCGAGGCGAAACGGTGCAAACACCGGTTGCGTGAGAATGCGATCGATGTAGATTTCGACTTCGGGAATCTCTTCTTCGGCGTCGGTTTCTTCCGTCTCGGGTTCCGTCTCGGATTCTGTCTCGGGTTCCATCTCGGATTCCGGGGTTTGAGCCAGATGTAACGTCAGGTTTGACGGATCGCGATCGATCTCCATCCGTTGGGTTTCCACTCCCTCGGAGTCGAGATCCTGCGATCGCACTTTGAGTTTCGATCTCGAAGATTCCGATGCTATCTCTGACGATACTGAACCTTGCTTCGGCGACTCGACAGATTTTTCCAACGCGAGTACTGCAAGCTGACTGAAGGCGAACATGGCTCCGATCGCAGTACTCGCACTCAGAAAATGAAGAGAAATTGGAGAGATCGAACGGATAGGTTTCGACATTTTTTTTATTAACAAAAACGAGCGATCGATCGGACGATCGATCGTTAATTTGGGTTACAACAATTCAAACAAAATAGAGTCGAGCCGCCTATAAAATAGCGATCGCTCGCTCTCTCAGACACAATCTTTTGCCCGATAAGGAGGCACTGCCAACGATATCTTTAGACGTTAAACCGACCAGTGCGACTTAGCAATTTTTTCGAGGCGTTGCCATCCGAAACGACCGACACTTGGCAGTTTCAAGAGTTCGCGAATGCTGGGACTCCCAGCGAAGCATTAAAAACCTAAAAAGACTCGAATTCACTTCCATCTGTACCTCGCAGATGCTTGTCAAAGCTACGTTGTAGGCGGCGGGCATCCTGACTTAGAGACTTGCATCTCCTTACAGTTGCGGGACAGCGCCGGATTTTCACCGAACTTTCCCCGTTACCTCTGGTAGCTGACCCCTACCAGAACCGACTCGCTATACTGTACCACGAAAAGGGTTCTCTCGAGAACGCCGTTCGGCAATATCCGAATTAATTTACAATTCGTTACAAATTTAAATTTCGACGTTTCTCCTGCCAAGTCTCGAAGTTTGACGCTCTTTCAAACTCAAGCTAACAAAATCTAATGCAATTGACAGGTTCCGACCGCACCTTTCACAATAGACTTATCTCAAAACCGATTACGATAGACCGAGTGGTTTTCCTAACGGTAAACTCAAAGGTCTTCTCACTTTCTCGATCGGGATTTTTGTAATGTCAATTGCGACCCGACAGCTCACTGGAGGATATTCTAACCATCCAGTTGTCCGAGATATCTCGCTGACCGTCACGCCGGGAGAATGGCTCGCGATTTTGGGAGCGAACGGCTCGGGAAAATCGACGCTCCTGCGGTTGTTGAGCCGTCTTCTCGAACCCGAACGGGGCGCGATCTTGCTCGACGGAAAGGCGATCGAGCAGTTAACACCGCGACAAATCGCACAGCAGATCGCGTTTTTACCCCAACAACAAGCCGAACTTCCCGAGGAAATGACGGTGCGTCAGCTCGTGAGTGCGGGCCGATCGCCCCACCAACCCTGGTGGCATTGGGATCTCAGCCAAGACGATCGCTATTGGGTCGAACTGGCGATGCGGTATACCCAAATTGCTCCCTTCGCCGATCGCTCCGTCTCCGCCTTGTCGGGAGGGGAACGACAGCGGGCGTTTCTCGCTTTGGCGTTGGCACAAAATCCTCAAATTTTGTTGCTCGACGAACCGACGACCTTCCTCGATATTTGTTATCAACTCGAACTGTTAGATTTGCTCGACTCTCTGAACCGAAAACAGGGCTTGTCCGTCGTGACAGTCCTTCACGATATTAACTTAGCCGCTCGCTACAGCCATCGCATCGCCCTCGTTAAAGACGGCCGACTTGTCGAAGTGGGAAGTTCGAGCGAAGTTCTGACGCCAGACAACATTAAATTAGTGTTTGGTGTCGAAGCGAGTGTTGTTTCTACACCAGTTGGATTACAGGTTTACCCCCTTCGTTCGGCAAAGAAAGCCAGGCTGACGATTTAGATCGACTTGTTTTTCAATCGATATTCAAAAAATCAAGCCACTCAAAACAATTTGAAAGTATGAGCGAAGTCACTCAGGATTTTTACTCAAAAAAACGCAAGCTCCACAAAAAAAATTTGCTGTACGGTTTGAGCGGATCGTTACTCTTTCACGGCATCGTGTTGACAGTACTTTCGCTCTGGTGGATGCGATCGCGATCGGAGATCGATCGCAACGACCCCGTCGAGATTATCGTTCTCGATCGCACCGCTTCCCCGACGCTCGACGCCCCCACCGACGCCCCTTCCGATCGCCCGACACAAAACCCACCCGTCGAATCCTCTGGCGGAACTTCCCTCGCGCGATCCCAGACGAGAGCGACCGACTCCACCGACGCGCGATCGCCCTCAAGCTCTCCCTCTACACCAGAAGCCAACTCGACGACTCCAACATCGTCCGCCGCTGACAGTACCTCAGACGACAGCTCAAAACCCGGTCTCGCGATCGAAGACGACACTCGCCCCACCTCAGAGGACGAAAACCCGCCCGCAAGCTCTCCCTCGTCAGACGGTTCTGACAGTGGCGATTCTGACAGTGGCGATTCTGACAGTGGCGATTCTGACAGTGGCGATTCTGACAGTGGCGGTGGTGCAAGCGAAGGCGATCGAGAATCCACCGATGAAGTCGAGGAAGACCCAAGAGAACCAGCCCCCTCCAACCCCGAACCCGAGGGCGATCGCACCCCACCGCCACCGGCTCCCAGCGACGACGGAGACGACGGTTCTGGCACAACCTGCGTCAGTGGATGTCGAGGACGCTACGAAGATAACGATTCCGAGGCGATCGAGCGAGATGCAGTCATTCGCGCCCGTCGCAACGATCGCGGCGAATACGAATACGAAGTCATCCAATCGAGTGGTAACGAAGCCGCCGATCGCGCTGCCCTAGAAACCGCCCGAGACGCCACCTACCAAACCGATTTCGAAGAGTTTAACATCCGCGCCAACATCGCCGACGAAGGGTCTCGAGATGTCGCACCTCCGCCACTTCCCCCACCCCCCGATCCCGTCGAGTCCACGATTCCCGAACCCGAACCGACATACGAAGAGCCTATCTACGAAGAACCCGAGCCGACATACGAAGAGCCTATCTACGAAGAGCCAACTTACAACAATGTACCTAGCGACAAACCTCCAGCTCGTACACCTCCCCAGCGATCGAAAAAAAATCTCGCCCAACATTGACAGCAAGCAACGAGAACAGTTCACAGGAAATCGTTTCTCCTCATCTCATCACCTCATTACCCTTAGTGGTGCAGAAAAGTCCTGAAACCTTTGTTAGAAAAGATATCGCTGTATTAAAGGGTTTGCCGCAAAATCCCAGATCGGTAAATGGCTGCCGGAGATCCCCGGCATCTCCAAGATGCCGGGGATTTGGCTTGAGTTCTAATGCAGATTTTATGTGTTTTGTCAATCCCCGATCTCGAAAAGTTTTCTGCATCACTGAGCCTCATCATCTTCCCATCTCTGAACTGGCAACTAGCCATTGTAAAAACCCTCTCCATCTCTGAACTGGCGACTGGCGACTGTACGAACCCTCTCCATCTCTTTCGAGATCGAGTATCCTAAAAGGTTGGGTTTCTAGAAATTTTCTGTAAAACAACACACACTGCCCGAGTTTCTGGTAAGTTAGCCTGAGTATCGTTTCTATTCAGTCAGTGGGAGAGCCATGTCGGTCGAGCTGTACAGACCCGGTTTAGAAGGCATTCCAGCCGCGAAGTCCAGCATCAGTTTTATTGATGGGAAACAAGGACTGCTCGAATATCGCGGTATTCGCATCGAAAAACTTGCTGAACAAAGCAGCTTCTTAGAAACGTCTTACCTGCTTATTTGGGGAGAATTACCCAGTCAAAGCGAGTTGCGTGCCTTCGAACACGACATTCGATATCACCGACGGATTAAGTACCGCATTCGGGACATGATGAAATGTTTTCCCGAAAGCGGCCATCCGATGGACGCCCTGCAAGCCTCCGCAGCGGCGTTGGGTCTGTTTTACTCACGACGGGCGCTCGACGATCCCACGTATATTCGCAACGCGGTCGTGCGGCTGTTGGCGAAAATTCCGACGATGGTGGCGGCGTTCCAACTGATGCGAAAAGGAAACGATCCGGTTCAACCTTGCGACGATCTCGACTACGCGGCGAACTTCCTGTATATGCTCAACGAGCGGGAACCGGACGAACTTGCCGCCCATGTCTTCGACGTGTGTTTGACGCTGCACGCCGAACACTCGATGAACGCTTCGACGTTCTCGGCCATGGTAACGGCATCGACGCTCACCGATCCTTACGCCGTCATCGCTTCGGCGGTGGGAACTCTCGGCGGACCGCTACATGGTGGGGCGAACGAAGAAGTTATCGAAATGCTCGAACAGATCGGTTCGCCGGAAAATGCCGAGGCTTACGTAGACGACTGCGTGAAGAACAAAAAGAAAATCATGGGCTTCGGTCACCGAGTGTACAAGGTGAAAGACCCCCGTGCGACGATTTTGCAAGACTTAGCCGAAAAGCTGTTCGCCAAGTTCGGCGGCGATCGCTACTACGAAATCGCTTTGGAATTAGAGCGCATCGTCGAAGATCGCTTGGGGTCAAAAGGCATTTACGCCAACGTCGATTTTTATTCGGGGTTGGTGTATCGCAAGTTGGGCATTCCTACCGATCTGTTCACGCCCATTTTTGCGATCGCCCGAGTCGCCGGTTGGCTGGCTCACTGGAAAGAACAACTCGAAGAAAACCGCATTTTCCGACCGACCCAGATTTACTCGGGTCAGCGCGATCGCGCCTATACGCCCCTGTCGGAACGCTAGCTATCAAAACGATGGTGAGAGAGGTTCGATCGCATCGTATGCTAAAGACATCCCCCACTTGTTCGCGATCGATGAGGGCGATCGCCTCTCAGCACGAGCCATTCAATTTATGCAGATAGACTGCCATCGCGATCGCAAAACGGTTAGGAACACCCCCAGGATTCGACAAGAGCGACGCCGCGTCGGTTCCTCTACAGTCAAAAGACAGCTCTCTCGAGCATTTTTCGGTGCGATCGCGTCGCTGCTGCTGGCGGGTGTCGGTTGGTGGGGACTGCGGACGTACTACCGTTACGTACGTCTCCCCCAAGCTATCCTCGTCCTCGGAGGCGCACCCGAACGAGAAGTCTTCGCAGCCGAATTCGCCCGATCTCACCCCAACCTCCAAGTGTGGGTCTCTGGCGGTAGCAATCCCGAATATGCAGAATGGGTCTTTACCGAAGCGGGAATCGACCTCCAACGGTTGCATCTCGACTATCGCGCCGTCGATACCGTCACCAACTTCACCACCCTCGTCGACGAGTTAAAAGCTCGCAACATTAATTCGATTTACCTAATCACCTCGGACTACCATATGCGCCGCGCCTACACCATCGGCGAAATCGTTCTCGGAAGTCGCGATATCAGTTTTCGCACCGTTCCCATTCCCTCGAATTCCCACCCAGAACCGATCGAAAAATCCCTTCGCGACGGCGTTCGCGCCGTTCTCTGGCTAGGAACGGGATACACGGGATCGACCCTACGCCAGATAAGGTGAGGAGAGGGGGAGAGGGGAAGAGGGGGAGAGGGGAAGAGGGGGAGAGGGGGAGCAAGGGAGAAACTGTTATCTGTTAACTGTCTTCACTGGCGACTGGCGACTGGCGACTGGTGACTGAAACCCCCGTTCCCCGTTTTTAACGATTTCCCAACAGCCCTAAAATGCGATCGAGATCGTCAAGTTCTCCCACGATGCGACGTACCGGTTCGGGCCAGACACGAATTAACGTCGGTGTCGCTGACACGCGATCGCTCTCCGCTTGCTGGGGATGTTTTAAAACATCGATGAGTTTGAGCGTGTACGGATGTCCCAAGGCGCGATCGAGCGTTCGATGCAAGCGCTCTAACGTATCTTCCGTCGTCGGACTGTCACCACGCAGAAACAACCGAAAAATATAGCCTTCAGCCTCTGCTTCCACTTCTCCTTCTCTGGGGTAGAAATTTGCACCCGCCGCATCCACCCGCACGATCGCATTGTGATTCGTCCACAACTGCGGGAACTGCTCGCGATATCCTGCCAGTGCTAACGGGTTGCACAGCTCGATCGGCATCGGCTCGACTCCCCATCGAACCCCCTCGAGTCCGAACACCGCATTGAGAACCGCTCGATATCGCCAAACGGCTGGGGCGACTTCGGCGATCGTCCGCACCGCTTGCGTCCTCGGATCGAGATAGCGATCGACCGTCGCACAATAACACGGCATCAAGAAATGAGGCGGTTCGGGAAGTTCGAGAATTTCCTGAACCGCAATACAGAGCTGTAAGTGCCATCGATCGCGTTTCTGCGTATCGATGGCATACACTAAATCTCCTCCAGGGGTAAACAACGCCAACCCTTTAAACGACTGGAGAAGTGGCGTTTGCTGTCTCACTCCTCGACTCAAACGCGACCGCGCAAGAACTGCGCCATCTCGTTCGGCGTTGGCGACTTCTCGAGAGCGATTTCTTCAGTAATGCGTCCTTGTTGATAAAGCTCGAACAGGGCTTTGTTCATCGTCGTCATTCCGTCAAATTCCGATCGCAACATCACTTGAGTAATTTCTTCAAGTTTGCCTTGAATGACATATTCCTTCACGGCATCAGTTGCGATCAAAATATCGTGGAACGCCGCTCGCTTTCCGTCTGTGGTTTTACACAATCCTTGAGCGATAATCGCCACGAGGGACTCCGACAGCGCCACGCGAAACGCCGGTTGTTCGGCAGGTGGGAACATCCCCATCACCCGTTCGATGGTTTTCACCGCGCTGTTGGTGTGCAGCGTTCCCATGACCAAGTGACCGGTCGAAGCAGCTTTGAGCGCGATATTCATCGTCTCTTTATCCCGAATTTCCCCCACGAGGATCAAATCGGGATCTTCCCGCAACGCTGCCTTGAGAGCGTTAAAGAACTTCAGAGTATGCGTTCCGACTTCTCGGTGTTTGATCAGGGATTTTTGACTTTTGTGAACGAATTCGACGGGATCTTCGATAGTAATGATGTGATAGGCTTGGTTGCGGTTGATATAGTCGATCATCGCCGCCATCGTGGTCGATTTCCCCGACCCCGTCGGCCCGGTCACGAGAATCAAACCTTTGTGATAGTCTAAGCTGATGCTTTTGAAGACCTCGGGAAGCCGCAACTGTTCCAAGGTCAAAATCTCAGCCCCGATCAAACGCAGCACCATCGCCGGCCCTGCTAAAGTATCGAACGCGTTAATCCGTACTCGAACGAATCCTAAATCGGCGGCCCCGTCGAAATCCAGGTTTTCTTGAAACTGACGGATTTCCTCGTCGCTCATCAGTTCCCGCATCCAACTCATGAAGGTGTCGAGGTCGGTAACGGGCCATTCTGTGGGGACGATGTCGCCGCGAGCGCGGTAGCGAGGCACTTCTCCAACGCCGACGTGAACGTCGGAGTGGCCTTCTTCCTCAGCGCGTTTGACGATTTCGCGCATTGTCGGGTTGCCGGGACTCGGGCCGGGACCTCGTCGCGGCATGGCTGCCTGAGTGGGCGGTGCGGGGGCAGGAGGCGCAGCGGGCGGACGAGTCGCACCGGGCGGGGGAGGGGGCGCGGCGGGCGGACGAGTCGCACCGGGCGGGGGCGGTGGTGGTGCGGGCGGACGCTGTCCGGTTTTGGGAGGGGCTGGGGGACGAGGGGGTGGCGTGCGACGACCTCCTCCGGGCGGGGGCGGCGGAACGGGGGGACGCTTAGACTGTGTCATAGATGCGATTACTCTTAGGGACGCGATCGAATGATTCGCTGTAATTTTTATATGCTTCTATCTTATCTATTGTCTCTGAAGCGCAGGGGACAATGTAAACCGTAAATTTTCGTAAAATTGTCGAGTTGCCTTTTTTTGGCCTCTCTATCCACGATCTAGACGCTGTAAATAATGCCTATTCGCGTTTGTATTACCTTGGGAACCCGCCCCGAAGCGATCAAACTTGCTCCGGTTATCCGTCAGTTTCAAGACGACTCGCGCTTTGAAACGCACGTAATCTTGACGGGACAACATCGAGAAATGGTGCAGCAGGTGATGCAACTGTTCGACCTGAACGCCGATCGCGATCTCGATATCATGAAACCGAAACAAACGCTGACAGATATTACCTGTGGCAGTTTGCAAGGGTTGGAAAAGATTTTTTGCGATCTTCGACCGCAGTTCGTTATCGTTCAAGGCGACACGACCACCGCCTTCGCCGCAGCACTGGCAGCGTTTTACCAACAAATCCCTCTCGGTCACGTGGAGGCAGGACTGCGAACCGATCGCCTCTACGATCCCTATCCTGAAGAGGCCAACCGACGCCTGATTTCGCAACTGACGCAACTCCATTTCGCCCCCACGACTCGCGCGGTGGAAAACTTACAAAAGTCGGGAGTCGTCGGCCAAATTCACCACACGGGAAATACAGTCATCGACGCCCTGCTGTCGATCGCCCAGCAAAAACCCAGTTGCGAGGTTCCGGGTTTGGACTGGTCTAAATATCGCGTGTTGCTAGCCACGGTTCACCGCCGGGAAAATTGGGGCGATCGCCTCGAATCCATCGCCACGGGATTTCTGAAGGTTCTCGATGCGGTTCCCGATGCTGCGTTGTTACTTCCGCTTCACCGCAATCCCACCGTCCGCGAACCTCTCAAAGCCATTTTAGGCGATCGCGATCGCGTCTTTCTCACCGAACCTCTCGACTACACCGCCTTAGTGGGGGCGATCGCTCGCTGTACGCTCCTGCTGACGGATTCAGGCGGGTTGCAGGAAGAAGCCCCGGCTTTGGGAAAACCGGTGTTGGTGTTGCGGGACACCACCGAACGCCCCGAAGCCATCGAAGCAGGGACGGCGAAACTCATCGGAACGACGAGCGATCGCATTTTCGGCGAGGCCAAAACGCTCTTGAGCGACACTGCGGCCTACCAACGCATGGCCAATGCGACCAACCCCTTCGGCGACGGCCGAGCATCTCGACGAATTGTCAAAATCGTGGCAGATTATTTCGCTACGTCAAGTTAACAATCGATAGATCGATCGCCCCCCCGCTTTTAGGCAAGAGGCCATGCACGAGTCGTTTCAACGCGTCCTGATAGGCGCGATCTTTTTTCTGCTCACGATCGCGATCGCCATCTTCGGCTACGTGCTGTTTGGTTGGGAACTCCTCGACGCGGTGTACATGGTAATTATCACCATCTTCGGCGTCGGCTACGGAGAAGTCCGCCCCCTCGAAACCCCAGCCGAAAAACTCTTTACCATCGGCGTTATCGTGGCGGGAACCTCTTCAGCCGTTTACATTGTCGGAGGCTTCGTCCAAATGGTTACAGAAGGAGAAATCAACCGCGCTTTTGAATCTCGCCGCAAAACTCAAGGCATCGAACGCTTAGAACGCCATTCGATCGTCTGCGGGTTCGGACGCATGGGGGAAATTCTGGCGAAAAAGCTCCACGAAGCTCGAAAACCTTTCGCGATCGTCGATAACGACCCCGATCGCATGGCACTGGCCGAATCGTTAGGCTATTTGGTCCGTTTGGGCAGTGCAGCAGACGAAGAAGTCTTAAAATCTGTGGGGATCGATCGCGCTAAATGTTTGGCAACCGTCCTTTCCGACGACGCCCTCAACGTCTTCATCACTCTCACCGCTCGCGAACTCAATCCCAACCTCACCATTCTCGCACGGGGGGAACTGCCCTCAACCGGTAAAAAACTCCAGTTAGCCGGTGCCGATCGCATCGTTCTCCCGGCCGAAATCGGCGCGTTGCAAATGAGCAATTACATCACCCATCCCACTGTCTTCGAGTTTTTGGAACAAGAAGAAGGACGAAGCACCCTCAACGACTTGCTGTCTCAAATTAACTTGCAGTTTACCGAACTGGCGATCGGCAAAAACTCCCTATTGCGCGGTCGCACCATCGGCGAATTAGAAGTTCGCGGCAAAGGCATTTTTCTCGTCGTCGCCTTGCGTCGTCCCAACGGTGAAATTTTCACCCATCCGCCGCAATCGGAAATGTTAGACGCCGGAGATACTGTGATGGTCATGGGACACGCGGGAGATATTCCGCAATTCGCCCGCCGCCACGAAGTCAAACACGAGTTACGCTATCGCGGCGCGAAGCTGCCCTAGCCTTTCCTTACACGGCTTTCGTGCAGTAGTAAACGTCGTGGTGGGGCAGCAGTGCGTATCGCTTCACGATCGCCTCGTCGAGTTCGCGGACGAAGGGGTCGATTTTCACGGTAAATCCCGCTTCCTGTAGGCGATCGGCGTAATCTTTCCCGTACCAGCGCACGTGATCTTTTTGTCCGAACAGGCGCTCTCGCTCCTCGGGAGACTCGACGCTGGGATCTTCAAAGGTTTCGTCGCGATCGAGATCGAGAGGAACTTGTAAAATCGCCCAGCCTCCCGGTTTGAGGACGCGACACAACTCGCGCATCGCTTGGCGATCGTTCGGGATATGTTCGAGGACGTGGTTGCACAACACCACATCGAAGCTGTTGTCGTCGTATTGGATATCGGTAATATCCATTTTGACCATCGCCAGCGAAGAATCGAGATCGGCAGTGAGATAATCGAGATTGTCTAATTCGATGAATTTATGATAGAAAATCTTTTCAGGAGCGATGTGGAGGACTTTCAGGCGATCGGTAAATAAATTGGTTCGTTGTTGCAAATACAACCACAACAACCGATGGCGTTCCATGGCCGTACACCGGGGACATTGCGCGTTGGGTCGCTGTCCGACTCCGGCCGTGCGAAACTCTCGGAAATGCCCGTTACAACACGGACACACCACGTTGTCGCCAATATATCGAATTTGTTGGGCTTGAAATCTTAAGGTTTTGATCGATCGACGATACCGCGTTTGGGCTTTCCCGATCAGTTGTCGAAGCGGTGCGGGAACCACGGATCTGGCTATAGATTTAACCGAACTCATCGAGTTACAAAGGAAATAAGGTGTTGGGTATGCCCATGCTATCCCACGCTTCTCGAAAGTGTCAATAAAAGCTCCAATATACTAGAAAACTGCCAACTTTCAAAATTTTTTGTTGCAACTCTCGTGAAATTACCTAAAACAATAATGCTCCTTGGTTCTGGGGAACTCGGCAAAGAATTCGTCATCGCCGCACAACGCTTCGGCAATATAGTTATTGCGGTCGATCGCTATGAGAACGCCCCTGCGATGCAAGTGGCCGATATTTCAGAAGTGATTTCCATGCTCGATGGCGACGCTCTCGAACGCCTCGTCAAACAGCACCGACCCGATTACATCGTGCCGGAAATCGAAGCGATTCGCACCACAAAACTCCTCGACCTCGAACGCCAAGGTTTTACAGTCATTCCCACAGCCGCCGCGACGAACTACACCATGAACCGCGATCGCATTCGGGATTTAGCAGCGGAGGAATTAGGTGTTCGGACGGCAAAATACGCTTACGCCTCGTCCCTCGAAGAGTTGCAAACGGTTTCTCAAGACATTGGCTTTCCCAACGTCGTTAAACCCGTCATGTCTTCCTCGGGCAAAGGTCAGTCCGTCGTCAACCACTCGGATGAGGTGTCCCGAGCCTGGACTTACGCCGTTGAAGGGGCGCGGGGAGACTCTCAAAAGGTCATCGTCGAGGAGTTTGTCGAGTTCGAGGTGGAAATTACCCTCCTGACAGTTCGTCAGTGGAATGGGGAAACGCTCTTTTGTCCTCCGATCGCCCACCGTCAAGAACGCGGCGACTATCAGGAATCTTGGCAACCGGCCGGAATTTCCACCGCACAACTAACTCAAGCGCAGGCGATCGCCGAAAAAGTCACCGCCGCCCTCGGAGGAGCCGGGATTTTCGGCGTTGAGTTCTTTATTACCCGCGACGAAGCCATTTTTTCGGAACTCTCCCCCCGACCCCACGATACGGGAATGGTGACGTTGGTTTCGCAAAACCTCAACGAGTTCGAGTTGCATCTGCGAGCGATTTTGGGGCTGCCGATTCCCACCATCGAACTGGTGTCTCCTGGCGCGAGTTCGGTAATTCTCGCCGATCGCAACGCCGATCGCGTCGCCTTTGAGGGCGTTGACGAAGCCTTAGCCGAACTGAATACAGACGTGCGTTTGTTTGGGAAGCAAACCACGCGCCCTTACCGCCGCATGGGAGTCGCCCTCGCTACCGCCGAAACCGCCCAGCAAGCCAGGGACATCGCCAATCGCGCCGCCAGTCGGGTTCGCTTGGTGTACGAGTAACTACTGGGAGACAAGGAGGACACTGTTCCCCGTTCCCCGTTCCAACGTGCTATAATGTTGATGTAATAATCAACAGCTTAGTGGAGGCTGAAAGACCATGGCCAAACCCACTACTGCCAAACCGACTCGACACGATCTGTTACGGAAAACGGCTGCCGACAGTAACAAGTACCTCAACGCCACGATTCGGCTGTGTGGCGGAAGCGATCGCGAACGGATTGCCGGTAAAGACCGCAACACCTACGCCACCGTTGCCGATATGAACAATATCGCCGTAAAAGGGACGATGGCGCACGTCATCCAGCTCACCCACGGAGTTCGCCACACGCGAGACGACTATACAGACGACGAACTCAAACGCATCGCGACGTTAGAGATTTTAGAGGGCAAAGCTCTCGAAACCTACCGCCCCCAAGGGCATGAGGAAATTATCTGTCTAGTTGCCCGCGAAATTGCCAAAATTGACGAGATTTTGACGAAGTACGACCGTGCTAACCTCCGCCAACGCAAGCGGAAACAGGTCGTGGCGAAATGGCGATCGCTCGACTAACCCGATCCTCACGCTTCGACGACCTCGAAGTTTCCCATACAGCCGTGTTCGGCAATCCAATCTTGGTGAGGATGAAACATGAACCGTCCGGGGTAGTCGTATTGAAATTCGAGAATATGGCGTTCGGTGGTTCCTAACGTAATGACATCGGTGTCTTCACTGGGTTTGAGGGTGCGCCCAGTACGGTACACCTGAAAGAAGTTGGCGTGGATGTGGAAGGTTAACGCAGGGTCGAACTCCACCATATTGAGAAGGTACAACCGCACGAGTTGACCCTGTTGAATGGGAATCGGGCGATCGAGATAGTAGTCGGGAATACCGTTAAATGCATACAGTTCGTTCCCCCGGTTGTCGTCGAGATCGTAGCCGGACATAACTATCACGATTTCGTCCGCTGGAGGTCGTCCTTCGGGGGGATCGACGATAAACATTCCGTACATTCCCTTTCCGAGATGGCGCGTCACCGGCTCGACGTGACAGTGGTAGAGGTGAACGCCGAACGGTTTGGCTTGAAATTCGTAAACTTCCGTTTCGCCGTTGCGAATCGGACGCACGCCGTCGGCTTCAGCCGAATGGATACCGTGAAAATGAACGCTGTGGGAATGTCCCCCTTGGTTGTGGAACACGACGCGCACCCAGTCCCCTTCAGTGACACGTAACGTCGGGCCTGGAACCTGTCCGTTATAGTTCCAGGTGATGAAGGGGGTAAAGCGGTTGAGTTGGATGGGGGTCGTGTGGGCGGTGAGATGAAATTCTCGCACGGTGCGCCCGTTTTCCCGTTTGAGAGTTCCAGTCTCGAACGATCGCAGAAACGTCATGGGATCGATACCGTTTCCGGCGTCGGGGCGATCGTCGGGGAGGGGAGGGACGCGAACGATGGCTGAGGGCGAGTTGAGGGCGTAACGGGCGATCGCCGTGGTCGCGACGGTAGCGCCGAGTCCGAAAATTCCAAATTGCAGGAGTTTTCGTCGCGTCCAAGGGGGTGAGGAGTCGATGTGAGCAGACATTCCGGTGGGTTTAATATTGAGAAATTTTCTCAACTTTGGTCGCCGAGACTATAGAATAGCGAGCCGATCGCCCCTTGTCAATCATTCGCCGTTATCCTAGCGTTTATCGTGGTGGGGCGTTCTCGAACTCCCGCGCCCAGACTGCTGCAATGTTGTCCCAAGTTTCCTGTTTGGCAATGTCTTTGAACTTCTCGCGAATTTCGGCGAGTCGATCGGGGTTTCGGAGCAGTTCGACGATTTTATAGGCGATCGCTTCTTGAGTTTCCCGGGCCATCGGTTCGCCGGGAACTTTGACGCAATAATCTTTTTCGGCAAAAACCGCAAAATCCGTTGTGACGGGAACGCAACCGACGATCGAAGATTCGCGTACTGAAATACAATCGATCTCACCGTAGGTACAGCCATAGTAGTGAATCGAGGCGGAGGCTTTTTCTTCCATGAGGCGATCGTATCCAACCAAACCGCGATCGATAACCCCCGGTTGCGCCATCAGTTGTTTCATTTTTTCGCGCCAGTCCGTCCGATCGGGGTGGTTGTCGTATTTCGTAAACCCATAAAACAGATGGAGTTCGGCCTCGGGAATTTCGCGTTTGACGATCGGCCATCCATACTCGAGCATATGTTCTAAACCTCGGTAATACCGGGAAGCATAGACGAGTTTGTAGGGTTGTTTTTTACGATCGGAAAACTTGAGAATTTCGGGATCGTAGCCGTTCGTCACGATCGTAAATTTTTCGTCGGGCAGATCGGGCAACAGTCGGCGTTGATACTGACTCTTTGAAAAAATTTTATCGAATCGTTCGAGAATTTCTCGGGTATAAAATTTCTCGGGATAGGTGATATCTTGCCATTCAAAACCAATCAAACGTGCTTTAGCTTGCGGCTCGAGATAAACTGGGTGTCTGGCAATCAGAAGAATATCGAAGCGATCGTACCAGTTCATACGGCGAAAATTGCGATACCGAACGCCGTTGTAAATTCCCTCCCGATCGCCGCAGTTGGCATAAACGGTAACTTCATACCCTTGTTTAGCCCAAGCTTGCGTTAAATAAATAACGGCAGCTTCCGAACCGCTGGCGCCTTTTTCCCGGAGTTCCGACTCAGTCACCATCGGATAGCTTCCCCGAAAAAACGCGATCGAACGGTTCGGCCAAGTTTTAGCGGTCAGTTTTCGTGTAATACCATCAGTCCAGGGAAGCTTAGATTTAATCCAGGTTTTGAGGGAGTTAAAAGCCACGATCGTCATGTCCTATAAATCGTCGAACGTTTCTGAGTGTGTTGACATCCTCTCCCAGCAACCCGTTCCGGGTATGCAGGGAGATTCCTTGGGTCGCCCCAAAGATTTCCTGCTTCACAGCCAGCCAACTAGAATCAGTGACCCGATCCCCCGTCGCCTCGACTCCACAGGCATTTTCGAT
>NZ_JAQNCQ010000058.1:0-6109 GCF_028368005.1 Geitlerinema sp. CS-897
CACGCTCAGATGGGGTAAGATGGTGATGGCTCATTGGTTCGATCTTCAATTAGGTAATTATTCATGAAAGATCGAAGTATAGCCGATGAGCCTTTATTCGTAAACCCACCGGTGTTGCATTTCATTTTTGAATCGGCGAATAAAAAATAGATATTTGTAAGACGTAGTTCGATGAGAAAATATTTCAGACAAAGCACTAAAATTCAAATCGCTATTTTTCAGGATTTGGTCAGGCGGGTTAAACTCGGTCATAATTTTAAACCCCTCATTGACATTTGTTGATTTTGTGAAGAAGTCGAGTAAAGTCTAGTGTAGCTTAATCCAAAATCAACGTTATGTTGGTATTCCGAGTCTAAAATTAAACTTTCCGTACAGTCTTGAATTATGAAATCCTCCCCTCCCCTCTCGCGAGAGGGGAGGCGAACCAAACTTAAGCGTGGCAGGTGCAACCCTGGTGTCCGCAACCGCTTCCGTCGGGATGTCCGTTCGCGCAAGCTTCGCTGCAATAGTACTGACCGTCTTTCTCGACGGCTTTATCCGTGTCTACGACGCACAAGCAAGACTCGCAGGCGCATTTCATTTGCGTAACGGTGGTCATGGCACTTTGTCCTAAATGCGATCGACATCTGAATAGATTTTCAGATGTTTTGACTTTACCACCGCACAACGGGCGATCGCCGGACTGTCATAAAAACTTAACTATTTCCTACCTCGGGAAGTCCCATCCGCGTTACCACCCAACCCGAGACGCCTCCAGTAATACTCCATCCTTTTCCGATAAGCTGGGTTTTAAGAAGTCTTCACCACAGAGACACAGAGGACACAGAGAGGGGCTTGTCTGACTGGGGCAAACCCGTGTTTGAGATTCGGATTCCGTATAAGCCCGACCCAAAAGCTGAGTAAAATCGACCTATCTCGAACCAATGGCACGTCATCACGCCGAATGGAGGAACCCATGACTCGCGAAACGATTCCCCAAACTGACTCGATTCAAGAATTAGCCGAATTTTGGGAGACTCACGATCTCACAGAGTTTGAAAACCAACTCGAAGAGGTGGAAGAACTGGTGTTCGATCGCGAATCGATCGCTACCCCCAATTCCAATAATTTCAACTCTGCAAAGTCTGAGGTTGCAAAGCCCGATTGGATTTGACATTTGTGTGAATTTGTGATACTAAATTCAGTCTAAAAAATTTCAAAATTTCCGATGACATCCGACCTTACAAAATCTGCCTTTTTAACTGAAGCCCAAAAATTCTCCGAGATTCAAAGTTCCTGTAACGAATCTTCCTTATATGGCGTCACCGATGGTAAAAAAGTCGGAACTTATCTCGAGCAAAAATTTAACGACTATCTCGAGCAGTCGTACACCTATGTTAAAGGAAACGCCGCATCTGGAATTGATTTTCCAGAATTAGAAGTTGATGTCAAAACTACCAGTATTCGTCAACCTCAGTCATCCTGTCCTTTTAAATCTGCACGACAAAAAATATTTGGTTTAGGGTACGACCTACTAATCTTTGTTTATGAAAAATCAGACAACCACCCAGAAAAAACCAGTCATCTAAATATCCATCATACGATATTTGTCGAGCGACAACATACAGCGGACTATCAAATGACGCGAGGTATCCTCGATATTTTAAATCGTGAAGGGAATAGCGACGATTTAGTTGCGTTTATGCTCGATCGCAATCTACCTGTAGACGACATTGAAGCCTATAGCATTGCAGGGGAAATTTTAGAGCATCCACCAACCCAAGGTTATCTCACGATATCTAATGCGTTGCAGTGGCGGTTACAGTATGGTCGAGTGATTCAAAAAGCCGGGTTAGTTCGAGGTGTTATGCGCCTTTGAGAGTTGAATGTCTAAATTAGAGACAAGCTGAGTTGTTGAGAGGTTTCAGAGAAGTCGATCGACTCCTCTCGAATTAACTTACGAATCACCCAAGATGCCATTTGCGGCGGAAACGCATTACCGTATAAACTGTATTGATGGTAAACCGATAAGCAATCGCAACGATCGTCTGGAAAACCTTGTATCCGAGCATACTCGATATTCGTTAAGCGACGATAGCGATCGCCCACTTGGTATCGTTCGTAATGACGGCTCGTAGTTGAAGTTAGCGTCGGTGCTAAACCATCAATTCCATAAATTGTATAGCCCATTCTAGAGCCGCCTTTTTGGTTGTACAAGACTCGAACGCCGTTAATTAACTTATTGACGAAAACACTCGATTTGAGTCGTTCTAAAGTGTCTTCAGTAAAATCAAAACTCGCCTCGGGATTGGCTTCTAAAATCTCCGCTAATTTTACTAATGGCTGAGCTTCAGAAAATATCGATAAATCGAGGTCGTAAAACTTTCCGTTTTTAGCCATTCCCCAGGCTTTGAATTTTTTAGTATGGCTTTCAATAGGATTCCAAAAGGAGAAGTTTGCCAGAGCCGCCGATTTTTCGATCGATACCCCTGTAAAATCTTCTGAAGTAGCAAGGTGAGAAACAATTCGTGAAGAATTTGGCGTTCCCACAATCACAATTCGTTCTCGATTTTGCGGCAAGCCAAAATTGGCAGCGTTCAAAAGCCGCCATTCCACAAGATACCCCAACCGAGAAAGCGAATCGAGAATCGCAGCAAAATGAGAGCCGCCTTGCATCGATAACAGGCGTTTGACATTTTCGAGGACGAAATATTGAGGTTGTCGCCATTTCAAAATTTTGACAATTGCCTCGAATAACGTCCCTCGCGGATCGCAAATTCCGAGTTTTTTACCTGCACTGGAAAACGGTTGACAGGGAAATCCCGCCGTCAGCAAATCGTGAGGGGGAATCTCATCGAGAAACTGCCAAATATCCCCCTTGACAAAGTTCGATAGATGGGACTTTTTCCTGTAAACCTTAGCGGCGTTGGCGTCGATATCGTTTGCCCACACCGTTTCAATTCCCAATCGATCGCACGCCAGTCTAAATCCGCCAATTCCGGCAAATAACTCAACGGCTTTTAAAGAATCGTTCATGGTGAAAAGATCTAAATTCAAACGCGATCGAGGAAAAAATAAAACGGACAATTCAACCATCTTAGCAGCTCTCACCGCCCCAACTTCTGACGAATGCGACGGACGAACAAATCCACCTCGGGAAGTCCCATCCGCGTCACCACCAAACCGAACAGTCCCAATCCTACAAAACCCGCGATCGCCAACTCCAACAACAACAACAAAAATCCCGGTTCCACAACCGACCGTTGCATCAGCGCAAACGCGCCCCAACCGGCAAACCCCGACACCACACTCAACAGCGTCAGCCACACCACCGGAGTCGCCCATTCGCGCCAGGGAATGCCGTTAATCTTACGATCGAGCAACACCAACAATGCCACCATCGAAATAATATTGACCCCCACCGTCGCCAACACCAACCCCGGCGCACCAAACCAATTAATAAACAAATAGTCCAACAAGGCATTGAGGAAAATATTCACCATACTGACGCGAAACGGCGTATCGCCATCGCCGAGGGCGTAAAACACTCGCACCAACACATCGCGCCCCAAATAGACAAACATTCCCAACCCATAGGCCATCAAAATCGCCGCCACGAACTCCGACGCCGCGCGATCGAACGCATATCGTTCGTAAACCACCTGTACGATGGGCATCGCCAACGCCACCATCAACGCCCCCAACGGCAACATCGACAACGCCGTTAAAATCAAGCCCTGGCGAATTCGCAACTTTAACTCTCCCCAATGTTGCGGGTCGGACAACCGCGAAAAAATCGGCAGCATCGGCACTAAAATCGCATTGGAGAGAATCCCCAAGGGTGTCTGTACCAACAGCCCCGCATATCCCAAGGCCGAGGCGGTTTGGGGAATGAACGAAGCAAACCACAAATCCGTATAAACGTTAATTTGCATCATTCCCGAGGAAAACGTCGCCGGCCCCATCACTTTCATCACCTCGCGCACCCCCGGACGCCAAAACTCGAACCGCAGCCGTAGGGTTCCCAACCCTTCCCGCCACTGCACTACCACCTGCACCAACCACTGCAACACTGCCCCGAGGAGAGTTCCCCACGCCAACACCATGCCGCCGAGGGTGGCATAGCGGGGGTCGGTGATGTTTTCCCCTAGATACAAGGCGAGAAAGCCCAAACCCCCCAGGAGGGCAACGCTGGAAAATAAAGGACTAATGGAGGGCAACCAGTACATATCGGCGGCGTTCAAGGTGCCGAAGCCAATGCCGATGAGTCCCGCCAGCAACGCCATCGGTGCCATGATGCGAAACTGATCGATCGCGATCGCGCGAATTTGCTGACCCACCTCCGTCCCCGATAATCCCGGTGCCACTAAGTCCACCAGGGGACTGGCGAAAATCACGAGGGCGATCGTTACCAACAACAACACGCCACCGACGAGGGTAGTCATGGTTTCGATGAGGGGAGCGGCATCTTTTTTGTCCCGTTTGGCGACGACGCTGACGATCGCACTGTGAAACGGGCCGTTAATGCCCCCAAGGAGAACTAACAAGAAACCGGGGATGACGTAGGCATAGTTATAGGCGTCCACCGCCGGACCGACGCCAAAGGCGGCCGCGATCGCCTGTTGGCGAATCAAGCCGAACAGTTTACTAATTAAGGTGGCGGCGGCGACGATACCCGCAATAGACGCCAGCGATCGAGCAGTTTTATTGGGTTCAGCCACAAACGATACAAAGGTGCGAGGTGTTCCCAAATATTTAACCGCAAGACCGTCACATCTTTGTACAATTCAGGTCGGGTCGCCCTTGCGATCGCGCCCGATTTCAGACTGTTTAGAGGCGATCGCCGCGTCCCCAAAACCTCAAAACATTTCCTCATGACCGCCGATTTCGTCTATCGCTATCCCCCCCTGTATTCAGGAACCCTAGTTCGCCGCTACAAACGCTTTCTCGCTGATGTCGAACTCGTCAACGGCGATATCGTCACCGCCCACTGTCCCAACACCGGGCCGATGACCGGCGTTTGCGATCCCGCCTCCCCCGTCATGCTGTCCTACAGCGACAACCCCAAACGCAAATATCCCTTTACCTGGGAAACGATTCAAATGCGCGACGGCAGGCGTACCTGGGTGGGGATTAACACCGCCTTACCCAATCGGGTGATGAAAACGGTTTTAGAAAACCACCAAATCCCCGAATTGGGAAATTACGAGTCAGTTCGCAGCGAAGTCCGCTACGGAACCGACCAAAAAAGCCGTATCGACTTCCTACTTTCTGGCGGCGACGCGGAGAAACCCATTTACGTAGAAATCAAGAACACCACCTGGGCCAAAGACAGCTTGGCGTTGTTCCCCGATACCGTCACCGAACGGGGACAGAAGCATTTGCGGGAGTTAACCGCCCTCGTAGACGCCGAAGACGCCCGCTGTGTGATGTTGTACTTTATCAACCGAGGCGACTGCGATCGCTTTTCACCCGGAGACGATGCCGATCCCCAGTACGGCCAGTTACTTCGCCAAGCCGTCGAGATAGGTGTCGAAGTTTTACCCTGTCGCTTCGACGTAACCCCCGATGGATTGAGGTATTTGGGACTGGCAACCCTGGAATTATAGGGAAATTTCCCGGTAGAGATGCCCTCGCTGCATCGCCGTTCCCACAGTAGACGTATAATCTGTTACAAAATATGCCAGGTTGTCAGTGGTAATAAAAAGCCATGCTGACGCAGGACTAGCTTGATAATCATAAGGAGTTTTTGGCGTGAAAAAGGTAGAAGCCATTATTCGACCGTTTAAGCTCGACGAAGTCAAAATTGCTTTGGTAAACGCGGGTATTGTGGGAATGACCGTCTCTGAAGTGCGGGGGTTCGGTCGCCAGAAAGGCCAAACCGAGCGGTATCGCGGCTCGGAATACACGGTTGAGTTTTTACAAAAGCTCAAACTCGAAATCGTTGTGGAAGACGATCGCGTGGACATGGTGGTAGACAAGCTTTCGGCGGCAGCTCGAACTGGCGAAATCGGCGACGGGAAAATTTTCGTCTCCCCTGTCGAAACCATCGTTCGCATTCGGACGGGCGAAAAAAACCACGAAGCCATCTAGCTCTCGTTGGGTTTATCGGTGCGGGGCGATCGCGCGA